>JBOHUW010000378.1:0-2210 GCA_050734895.1 Candidatus Dormibacteraceae bacterium
GGATGGATCCCATCCACTGGCAACTACAGCAATAGCAGCTGGGGTGGAACCAGTACTTCTACAGCTGGCCAGGCATTTCCAGGCCAATCAATCAGTAGCGCCGGGCAGGGAATCCCGGGTCGAAGCGGAAGTGCTCGGCCGGGTTGGTGAGCCTACTTACTACGAAGCGCAACGGTCTCGTGGTTTGGTCCAGCGTGGTGTAGCGTCGCGACCGAGGCAATGACATCGCCGGATTTGAACGACGACGGCTCAAATGGGTAAGTCAAGAAGTCGCCGAGCAGGTAGTCGATGCCGGCATTGTCATGGTGAGCGCGTGTGGGAATCGAATCGAGGATTACCGGGTGGTAGTGGATGTTGTGGTTCCAGGGGCTGGGCATATGCTGGCGCCGTCGGCCTTCCTACTCCAACCCTTCGGCTACCTTCAGCGGATCAGGGGGAGCAACCATCCGACGGGCAATCTCCGTCACCTTGCGGCGTGATTGAATCAGCTCTGGGGTATCCTGGCGGGCTCGCTCCAGGCGTTGCCGGGCATCATCGATCGCTCCCATAAGTTCTGGGTTCCGCTCTACTCGGGCCAGATCGTTCTCTGTCGCTTTAACCTTGGAGCGATCTCGAATCACCTCCTGAAGCTTCTGTTCGGCCTGGGCAGCTGCGCTGTCGCGTTCTTGAGTCTCTCGCTCCGCCTCTTTGGCGTGGTTGTTGACCATCTCGGCGAATCGCCGGGTTCCCTCTTCATTTCCCTTGGTACACGGCCATAGAACTATCCCGGTGCGGCCCATAACCAGCAGGAAGAGCTGATCAGTGGGTTCGGTTAGGGCATCACGAAATCCCTGTCCTTCGGCCCCGTCGAGCAGAATCAGATCATGCAGCGTTTCGCGATGATCTTCCCAAAGCTGGGGTGCAGTCCCGGCGTAAGCGGCACAGCCGGTAACCGGCACCCGGCCGGCCGGAGTCTCTAGCATGGTGGAATGTAACCTCAGCGGTCCTACTCCTCCCTTCAGCTCACCGGCCCCGGGGCTGAGTACGGTCTTCAGGTGAGCTCGGGCTTCGGCTACCGCATTGGCATGGTCGGATTCAGCGCTGTCCACTGCTTTTCGGGCCAGATCCAAGGCCTTGGATCTGGCATCTTCGGCGGCGCTTAGCTGCTTCTGAGCCGCGACTGCGGCATCGGCTCGCATCCGCTCCGCCTCATCTACTGATGCCAATCCGTTGGTCAGTAGAGCAGCGCGCTGCTCTAGCAGGCGAGCGGAGACCAGTTTGTCATCGGCCTCCTTCAAGCTGGGACGGGGGGCATTACGTCCGATTCGCGTGCTGAGAACCCGCTGCTTTCGGGCTAGCGATTCGCGCTCACTCTCCAGCTGTCGTCGCTCATCGCTGCCCAGTCCGCGCCGACCAAGCAAGCCGCCGCCGCGGGCGTTGGGGTCTTGAGGGGTGAGTTCATCCTTCAGATGTCGTAAACGCTGGCCGATCTCCCGGCCTTCACGCACTAGATCGCGGAGCTTCATGTCCGGATTCCATTCGGTGGCTCGATCGGAGAGGAGCACTCCGGCTTCGCCGTAGCAGCGGTCGGCTAGCATAGTCAGGGTAGTGGCTAGATCTTCCGGGCGTTTGCCCTCTAGATCTACCGTCTGCGCCCAACGCAGGCCATCCCATCGCCACAGGCCGTCGTCGGTAACCGCGGAAACCCACCGCTCCTGATTCCACCACCAGTGGCCATCAGCCGACAGCTGGCGCTGCGAGCCGACAGAGGCTGCTGCCGGAACATCTTCTCTCACCGATTCTTCCAATAGGCTCATGAGCTCCCCTTAATCATCTGAAGGCATTATTGGTAACGCCATTATTATTTTCACGGGCGAGAAATTGATCCCCGCCCCTACAATTCTGCCCGCAGGGACAGGTGTCACTTTTAAAGTTGGTGCCAGAGTCATCCAGGGAGAAGTTTAACCGCTTGATCGGCTCTCTGCACGACTAAATTACGGCGGATGATTTGAATCCGAAATCGCATCAGGATGTCAACGATCACGATTCGGTTGGTTACGGGAGCCTTAAGTCTCTGCTCAGGCCAAAGATTTGGGTAAGCTGGGAGGTAAGGATGGGTCTACTCCCAGAAGGGGGGTTAAAAATGTTGAGCGAGAGGTGATTGAGGAATTGATTTCAGTTGAAGTTCCGGTTGAATTAAAAGAGGCACCGCAGACAGGCTCGATTAACAG
>JBOHUW010000379.1:0-2209 GCA_050734895.1 Candidatus Dormibacteraceae bacterium
GTGTAGGCCATCACCGTGAAGTAGCCCTCACGGCGCGCGCCATGCAAGGCCCTGGCCACCGCCTCTCCGGCCTGCGCCGAGCTCAGTGTCAACGCCTCCGCCGAGGGCAGCCGACCCTGCGCCGCATACTCGCTCAGTACCCGCATGGTGTTGTCCTTACTCTCCTGCACGTTGGGCTGATTGAAGGGGTCGATGCCAATTAGGTGACCAACCACGGCGATGGCCACCTCCCAGCGGAGAAACTCCCCGGCCAGATCGAAGTCGTCTCGCCAAGTGAGGGTGATCACCGGCTGTCCGGCCTGCTCCAGAGCCTTGACCGTCGGATTCGGCGGCTCATCGCTCGATCGAAGCGCGACGAAGAGGCGGTCACTGCCATATTCCGAGACGTTGCCTAACGGCTCGCCATTGACCGGCAGCAGTCCCTTGCCACTTTTGCCAGTACTCTCGGCGACCAGCTGCTCTACCCAGGCTCCAAAGCTGGCCAGGGCTGGCCCAGTAATTAGAGTCAGCTTATTGCGGCCAGCTCGGGCCAGACTACCTAGGACATTCCCCAACCAGATCCCCGGATTTTTTGCCGCCGGAGCCGTGGCGCCACAAGCCACCGCCATCTCCTCGGCGCGGGCTAAAAAGTTGGCCAAATCAAGCCCCAGGCAGGCGGCCGGAACCAGCCCAACATAGCTCAATGCCGAATACCGACCTCCGATGTCCACCGGATTCTGAAAGACCCAGCGAAAATCACGCTCCCGAGCCAGCCGCTCCAAACTCGAGTCAGGATCGGTGATCACGGCAAAGTTGTGCTCAGGGCGAGAGCTGAGCGCCGAGACCTCGGCCCAGAAGTACTCCAAATGGGAGCGCGTTTCAACCGTCGAACCCGATTTGCTGGCGGCGATGAAGAGGGTTTTAGATAAATCCAACTGCTGCCCTAGGCTGAGTATCGTCTGCGGATCGGTGGTATCGAGCACCTGGAGACGGGGCCAACCGGGGCGAGGCTTGAAAATCTGATCCAGCACCTCCGGGGCCAGGCTGGAACCACCCATCCCCATCAGCACTACATCTGCATACTCCTGGGCCGCCTGCTTCAGCTGGTCGAGTCGGTCCAAGTTCCGCTTCATCAGGTCAGCCACTCTCAACCAACCCAGCCACTGCTCGGGGTGATCGGCCGCCGGCCAAAGAGAGGCGTCCGAGGCCCAAAGCCGCCGGCTCACCTCCGCTCGTTCCAACTTCTCGGCACTCTGGTTAACCGTCGCCTGTAGACTACCGAGGGCCTGCCACTGGCGAGGCCCTCGGCCGGCGCGAATTGCCATCATCTCCTCTTCAACCGTGCTCAAGAGGCTCTGGAAGGAGTCGGCGAAAGATTTAACCCCCTCGGCTTCCAACAGCGATGTTACCTTCGTCAAATCGATCCCCAACTCCTTCAGCGCAGCGAGCTGCCGCTCCGCCTGGGGCAAATCGTGATCTAGGGTGCGCTCCGCTCGGCCATGGTCGGCGAAGGCTTCGAGCGTCGCTGGGGGAACCGTGTTTACGGTATCGGGACCGATCAAACGCTCTACATACATGGTGTCCGGAAAGCGCTCATCCTTAGTTGAAGTGCTTGCCCAGAGGCAGCGCTGGGGCCGAGCCCCCGCCGCCGCCAAGGCCTCCCACCGCGGACCGGCATGCAGCCTCTTCCACTGCTGGTAGGCGACCTTGGAGTTGGCCACCCCGGCCCTTCCCAGCAGTAAGCGAGCCTGCTCAGCGCATCGCTCATCTTCCCTCTCAATCGATAAGTCAAGCAGCTTATCGACCGCAGAATCGACTCGGCTGACGAAGAAGCTGGCCACACTGGCCACGCTGCCTGGATCTCCACCTCGACCAATCAACTCCTCCAGGCCGGCGAGAAAGGCCTCGACCACCGCCACATATCGTTCCACAGAGAAGATCAGCGTGACATTGATGTTGATCCCCTCGGCCAGCGCCTGACGAATCGCCGGCAGCCCCTCCAGAGTGGCCGGGATCTTGATCATCACATTGGACCGCCCCACCCTTTGGTGGAGATCGCGCACCATGGCCAGCGTACCTTCCGTATCGTGAGCTACGCGGGGGGAAACTTCAATGCTGACGAATCCGTCGGCGCCTCGGCTCTGCTCATACACCGGGCGAAAAACATCAGCAGCACCCTGGATATCGGCGAGAATCAGCTCCCACATCGCCGCCTCGGCCGAGCGACCCT
>JBOHUW010000380.1:0-2207 GCA_050734895.1 Candidatus Dormibacteraceae bacterium
CCCTGCAGGAGGGTGTAAGCAACCTGCTTATGGTTAACGCTAACCTGAATCAATCGTCCTTTGAAGGTGATCCGGAAGGCGATCCGGGTCAGCGGCGCTGGCAAACGGGGGGCGAAGCTTAGCACTCCGCCGTAGTCGCGCATTCCGCCAAAGCCGGCCACCACCGCCTGCCAGGCCCCGGCCATAGCCGCCATGTGCAGCCCATCGCGGGCGTTGTGTTTGAGATCGTGAAGATCAACAAAGGCAGCTTCGCCGAGGTACCGATAGGCGAGCTCAAGATGACCGACCTCTGCCGCGACCACTGCCTGAGTAGAGGCGGAGAGAGATGAATCGCGTACTGTCAGAGCCTCATAGTAAGCGAAGTTGCGAGCTTTCTCTTCCGCGGTAAATGCTTCTCCTCGTAGATAGAGAGCGAGGACCAAATCGGCCTGCTTGACCACTTGCCGACGATAAATATCGAAGTAATGGAAGTTGAGTAAGAGAGGGTATTGATCCTTTCTGGTGGCAGCGAAATCCCATAGTTCATGGCGGGTAAAGCCCTCCGACTGGGGATGTACGCCCAGCGCTTCGTCGTAGGGCACAACCATCGCCTCGGCGGCCGCTCGCCAGGCCTTGATCTCCTTCGACTTGATTCCCAACTCGGCCGCTCGCTTGGGATGACGACGAGCGGCGGCCGCCGCCTCCAGCAGGTTGGCCTGAGCCATCAGGTTGGTGTAAACGTTATTGTCAACGATTGCGGTGTATTCGTCAGGGCCGGTCACCCCATCGATTCGGAAACCTACCCCATCGTCGTAGTGGCCCAGGCCCAACCAAAGACGAGCCGTCTCGGCCAGCAGCTCCAACCCGGTTTCCACCTCGAATTCCTCATCGTCGGTGGCTCGACGGTAGCGAGCCACGGCATCGGCGATATCGGCGTTGATGTGGAAGGCCGCGGTCCCCGCCGGCCAGTAGCCAGCAACCTCCTGGCCATCGATGGTGCGCCAGGGAAAGGCTGCTCCAGGGAGGCCAAGTAGCGCGGCTCGCTCCCTTGCCGCTTCGAGGGTGGATTGCCGCCAACGGAGGGTATCGCGCGCCGCCTCGGGGGCATTGTAGGTGAGCATGGGGAGGAGGAAAGTCTCGGTATCCCAGAAGGTGTGTCCCTCATAGCCAGAGCCGGTCAGTCCCTTGGAGGGAATTCCCCGCTGCTCGGCTCGGGCAGCCGATTGCAAAACGTGGAAGAGGCCGAAGTGAAGTGCCTGCTGGAGCTCTTCATCACCTTCAATTTCAACCTCCGCACGACGCCAAAAGTCATCCAGATACTCCCTCTGGTCATCCACGATACCTTCCCAGCCCCGCAGTCGCCCGGCAGCCAGCGCTCCATCCACCTGGTCGCGGAGGGCGGGAACCGTGCGGTGGCCTGACCAGCCGTAGGCGAGAAATTTCACCACCCGAAGGGTTTGGCCGGGCTCCAACCGGGTAGCAACGGTCAATCGACCGAGATCAGGATCGCTCTCTACCCGACTCTCGAAGCGGGCTGGACAATCCACAACGTGATCCATCGCTGCCGCCATCGAGAGCTGACTGGCCGAGGTGGAGTGAATGAGCACCGCCCCCTGATCGCGACGGCCGAAGTACTCCGAATTCAGCGGTGAATCGAGCGCCGGAGCCAAACGAGGATCTCCATTGGGAGGCGGGAGAGGCTCATTGGCCACCAACTCCGATTGGAGGACCAGATCGACTCGTCGATCTATCGGTTCGACCTCGTAAAGGATAGCCGCCAATGCCCGCTGAGCGAAAGAGACCAGTCGGGTGGAGGTAATCCTCACCGCCATTCCAGAAGGAGATTCCCACTCCACCTGGCGGCGGAGTACTCCTCCGCGTAGATCCAAGGTTCGCTGGTGGGAGAGAAGCCGGCCGTAACGGACATCGAATGGCTCATCTTCCACTAACAGCCGAATCACCTTTCCGTTGGTCACATTGATAATCATCTGCCCATTTTTCGGATAGGCATACCCAACATCCCAGTAGGGAAGGGGGTAGGTTTCGAAGAAAGAGTTGAGGTAGGAGCCGGGGAGGAAGTGAGGCTCTCCCTCATCGAGGTTGCCACGCAACCCGATGTGCCCGTTGGAGAGGGCGAAGACGGATTCGGCCTGGGCGATCAGATCGAGATCGAGTTCGCTTTCTCGAAGCTCCCAGGGATCTAAGCCGAATCGAGCTCGGCTACTCAC
>JBOHUW010000381.1:0-2194 GCA_050734895.1 Candidatus Dormibacteraceae bacterium
CCAACCACCGATCCAACCCCCGGTAGAACAGCCAAAGCCCCAGCCAGACTCCCTCTCGGTTGGGCCTGGAGGCAGCACTCGCCGCCCCCAGAAGAAGGAGAGTACCTCCCACCTGGTAGGTCAGCGGCCAGGGAAAGAGGAAAATCAACAAGCCCAGCGGAGCCATCGCCAGCATCACCAACGCGGTCCGCAGCGGGAGCTGAATCGGTCCGACCGGAAAGCTCAGCTCGGCCTTCAAGGCCAGCGGGACGGGAATCGGATTCATGCCGTCTGACCCTGGTTAGGCAGGCTAACTCCGGCCGGGCGGGCCAGAAATTGAGCCCAGAGATGGCTGCGTAGGGCACGATCGGGGCTGCCATTCGCCAACCCCGGCTGATTATGGGCCACGAAGGCATCGAACTTGGGGTAGTGGCCAGGCTCGGGTGGCTCGGCTCGCCGCTCCTCACCTCGCTCCAACCACTTTTGAGCCACCAGCTGAACTCCAGTTTGAACCGCAGAGTGTAGATTTGCTCCCGTCGCGGCAACGCCCCGCGCCACCTGGGCCGCAGGGGCGCCTAACCCCACTGCCTGCAGCGTTCCTCCAATGCTGGCCGCAGCGTTTCCGGCCGTACTTCTGAGCAGGCCATTGATGATCCTGACCGAAAGCCAAATTCCGGCCAGCAAGCTGATCAACGGCAACACCCCGGGGAAGAGGTTAGATTCAATCGAGGCGACCAGCAGCAGAATGGTCAGGGTTAGGCAGAGCACCGCGACCATCGGCACCGCCGCCGCGAAGAGCAGCATGCGCAACCACAGCCCTCCGACATGACTATCCTCCGAGAAGACAAGCGCGGGAACTGCCAATGGGGCGGCCAGGATGGTAAAGATGATCGCGGCTCGGCTAACTACCACCATTATCACTAGATAGCCAACGTAGGCGGTCAGCAGGAGAATACAGAGGGAGATGCTCAGCTGACTATTGCCACCTCCGCCGACCGTCGACTGAGCGATTTGGCCGACCACGTTGGAGGCGATGTGCTCCAGCCCCTGGTTCCCCCAACCCAGCAGAACCTTGGACAACAGCTGCATTACCCCGGAGGCCACCGCCATCGACTGTTCGGCCAACCAACTAAGCAGCCAAAAGGTGACCTGAAGAGCTCCTATCCCCAACCCCAGCCGCACCCCGATATCGGCCCGGAAATGGACCGGGGAGCTGCCCTCGCGGCGGTAACGCAGGGCCAGAATTACCATTCGCGCCATCACAGCTACGCTGAGCGCAAAGATCCCCAATCCGCGCAGTTGGGCGTAGGCGTCGGCACAGCGCCGGCACATATTTTCGAGCCGGAAGGGGTTGGCCGACTGGCCAACGCAGAAGAAGGTGGCTAGAAGTGAATCCAACCCCGCCCGTGGATCTCCGGCTTGGCCGAAGATGGCGTGGATCAAACTCCCGGCCAGCCAGCCGAAGGGATCGGTCAGAAGATCGGGGTCGGGCAGTGAGGGAAGGGGAAGCATGAGTCAGATGCCGATCATCCGCTTGAGCGCCATCATCGTCCCCTCAGAGACGATGATCAAGCCAAAGATCTCGGCCAGCAGAACGGCATGGTTCTCGGTTCGGTGATCGACCAGCTTATGGATGCCAACCAGGAGCACGAGGATTGGCAGCAGCACCTGGGCGCCGCCGAAGATCGGCTGCGCGGCATCCTTAAGGACCTCGGGCAGGCTGGGCACCGAATCGGCCAGGAGAGTGATGTCCAGGGCCATCACCCTCCACCTCCCTCGATAACGTTCCGCCCGAGGTAATCTTCGATTGCCCCTACCGACAGCTGCACCACATAAGTGACGTATTTTCTAGTTCCGTTCATGACGCCACCCTAGCAGTAATTTCCGGACAAAATTCGGTCAAAGTCTGGTCGGTTGGCTACCCCTACTGAACTCAACTCTGGCAATTGCTGAGCGGAGCCGTTAAGATACGTAACTGAAGATGAGAACGGACGGTTCACGGACAATTTTGGCCTGCTCGAGGGGCCCCCAGCTGGCGGCCGCGATTCGTTCAGTGGTGCCTCCCGAGTTAGCCCTGGTTCGGTGGTCGGCGGAGGCCGACCTGGAATCTAACTGGCAGTGTTGCCAGCCCTGGCCATGGGTAATCGTGGGCGCCGGAGCTCCTCCTCCGGCGCTGGCCGACTTCGCTCGCTTCCATCCGGTAGTAGTGAGGTGG
>JBOHUW010000382.1:0-2179 GCA_050734895.1 Candidatus Dormibacteraceae bacterium
GTGGTGTCCATGCGGCTTCTCGCTTCGTAGGGGCAACGCAAGCGTAGTTCCTACGTTGGCTAACCTCACCCTCTAAGCTGCGACTTATGGAAAGATCAGAGGATTGGGCGGGGGGGCGGCGTCCGGTCCGGATCCTCCTAATTGAGGATGATCAGGAAGTAGCCATGCTGTACTGCCTGGCGTTGGGTCGGCGCGGTTACGAGGTGACCATGGCGGCGGATGGTGAAGAAGGGCTGGAGTTGGCCGTGGCTCTAATTCCCGATCTGGTCTTGCTCGACATCCGCCTGCCCAAACTGACCGGAATTCAGGTACTGCAGTTTCTGCGTGCTCGCCCCACCACTCGGAATATTCCGGTGGTGGTGCTCAGTAACCACGATGCCGATGAACTCCAGCATCGGGGATTGGAGTTGGGGGCGGTGGAGTGGTTAGTCAAGGTACAGACTACCCCGGTAGAGTTGATCCGGTGGGTTGATGAGTGGTCGAATCGGGGTTCTGATTCATCAGGATGAACCACTAAACCCTTCAAATGGAGGGTGCGTATCGGTCAAATGGAGGATCATCATGCACTACAATGACTCATCCAATGGATGGTTGTGCTTGGTTAGGTGATCCTCTACGCTCGGTTTGGGTCGAGCGGGGAGTGCATGTTCTCCAATTAGTCTTCTTGTCCCTGGGCTTAGCTGCCCTGGCCTTGATCCTGACGTTTCTTCTTCAGCCATTCAACTCCCATGTAGCCTACGCCTTCGATGCCGGCTCCGTAACCAGCTCGCCTCCGACAATAGCCGATGCCAGCGTCGACTCCGGGTTGCTTGATCCCTTGGCAAAACCAACCGTGGGCCGACTGCTATCGACTTTGGGCGGATCGGCTGTTCCATCAGAATCGGCCCCAACCGGCACCGGCCGGCAAGAGAGTAAGGAGAATTCTTCTTTGCTGGGTCTTCCGGTTGATCTATTGCCTTCAACCCCTCTTGTCTCCGGGGTGGTAGGAAACCTTCTTCCCGTTCCGGTCTCGGTCTCGTTAGCTCAGCCAACGCCTACCACTGAGGGCCAAGCACCGCTCGGCCCTCTATATGCCTCTCCCCCCAAGGTGAGCTTTTCACTGCCCCATCTGCTTGAAAGGCACAGTTGGTTGGCGGTTAGTGATATTGGGCGTACCTTAGATCGAGTTCAGGATAGTGATCCCCCGCTGTCCTTGCCTCAACTTCCACTCTTGCCCAAAGTGCCGAGTGGGGGAACGACAGCGGGTGGGCAGCTGGTCTTTTCCGGCCTCTGTGCGCTTACCGGAGGTCTACTGCCGCTCTTGCTTCCAGTTGGCCGACGGCGACCAACACTTCTCTCTCGCTGGCGATCGGTGAAACTGGTTGCATTAATCGAACGGCCTGGTTGACGACCCGATAAGCGTTTTGGCTCGTTGCCGGTAGATGATTACCGGAGAGTTTTAAATGTGCTGGAGGTTTACGGACCGGATATGAAGTATCGAAACATTAATTGTAATAATCGCGGGCGAGCGATCTATTCGCCCTGCATTGGAATTTGCCCAGGGAGGGCTTGGTGATGTATGAAGTAGAGGTGCGTGGGCGCCGATCGACATCGACCACGGAGGGAGTGCTACCGATGACCCTGCCTGACGTCAAGGAATCCGGGGTCATAAATCGACCCTATACGTTGCTTTCGGAACAGGATTTGGCGACCACGCTCAGCCCGGAGGCGAGATTGAATGAACTCTTCTCCAAATTTAACCCGACCGTCGCAATTCTTCTCTTGAGTGAGTTGGTCGACTTGATTCCGATTCCGATCGCAGTAACTGACTGTGCCCTTCGACCCCGATTGATATACAACAATCCGGCCTGGAATGATCGTTGGGGAAGTGGCACAGAAACCCGCCCGGGATGTTCTCTAAGTGAGGCTTTGGGGATAGTCGATCGTCACCCCCTCATCTCTTCGCTTTCCAAGGCTGGCGAGACTGGTCAAACAGTTAAAATGCGTGACTTCCGTCCGGCGGCAGATCCGGCCCGAGGTTCTACCCCAACGGGACGAGCGACAACTTGGGCGTGGGATGTGCTTCCCCTGCTGGGCGCCGATGATCGACCGATGCATCTACTGGTTGTCCTCCGTGAGGGAGTATCACAGAGATCCTCGGGAAACTCTTCGATTTCTCCAGAGCTGACCAACTTGAATC
>JBOHUW010000383.1:0-2174 GCA_050734895.1 Candidatus Dormibacteraceae bacterium
AGCGGCGGACTGCAGAAGGCCGTAGCAAGAAGGAGATCATCCGGTGCCTTAAGCGCTACGTGGCTCGAGAGGTATTTCCTGTTCTTCAGAAAGCTGGGAAAGGGCTTGACAATGCATAGGAGCATCGTTTCTCAATGCCGGCAATGCGGGCTCGACTTCATCTTTTCGATCTCTCCTCTGGGAGGTAGAAGGGCTCGATTCTGTTCGCCGGCCTGTCGCGAGGCTGCTCGGCTGCGTCGCGAGCAGAATTTGCCAGAGTCTACCCCACGAGTTCGCCCTGGCGGCCGCCGTCGATTGCGCGAGCGTCTGATTACTGAGGAGGTGACCCGGAGATGAGCAATATCGAAATCCCCAAACTGTTGGTACCTCGCTGCTCGGTGCCTTGGGGTGCATGCCCAGAGCACGGCCGAACTATCAGCAGTGGGGGCAAAAGGAGCTGGTGTCGAAAGTGCGACTTCCTTTGGGAGTACGACCGATTGGCTCGACCCTGTCAGGAGTGGGCGTTTTGGCGACTCATCGATTTTGAAGGCAGCGAGGCGTTGCTTTGCTATGGGCACTTTGTAGCTGCTCGTCAGGGGATGGTTGGTGCTCGCCTGATTCTGCTGGCTGATGAATCTATTCAGCTGGAAACCCCCTCGTGATCTCCTCCTCTGCGCCGGCTGCGGCAATACCACCCCATGATCTGGAGGCGGAGGACTCGGTCCTGGGGGCGGTCCTGCTTGATAAGACAGCAATCTCCAAAGTCGTCGATATACTCACTCCCGAGGATTTCTACCGCGAGAACAACGGACAGATCTACAAGGCGGCGCTCAATCTCAATCAGAGAGGTGAACCCATCGACCACATCACCCTCTCGGCAGAGCTGGAGAAGCGAGGAATTCTGGAGAGGGTCGGCGGCCGCGCTCACCTTGCTCTACTCCACGAGCAGACCCCGACCGCGGCGAACGTTGAACACTATGCTCGCATAGTCAAGGATCTAGCCACTAAGCGCCGCCTCATTGTTGCCGGTCAGGAGATAGTGCGCCTGGGCCACGACGACCAGCTGGAGAGCGCCGAGGTGATCGAGCTCTCCTCCCGCCTCCAAGAGCGAGCATCGGTAGGGAATATCCCCAGCTGGGAGCCTCCGATTCCATTGGACATGCTCTGCCAGCTCCCAGAGTTTCCGGCCTATGTCCTACCCCCCTGGCTGGTCTCCTTCATCTCCGCCCTCGCTGAATCCACCCAAACCCCCATCGACTTAGCTGGAATGCTGGCCCTCGATGTCCTCTCCACCGCCGCCGGAGGTAGGGTGCAGCTACGAATCAACTCCGATTGGTCAGAGCCACTAAATCTCTACACTGCGGTAGCCCTCTCTCCAGGAGAGAGGAAGAGCTCGGTCTTCAGAGCGATGACTAAACCGCTGCTGGAATTCGAGAAACAGATGGTCGTTGAGAAGAGCTATGAGCTATCCCAGGCCAGGGCCAGAAGGCGAGTACGCGAGAAGGCTCTGGAGGCAGCTCAAAATGCCGCCGCCAGAGCCGAGGGGATGGAGCAAGAGAAGCTCTTGGAGAGGGTGGATATAGCTGCCCTGGAGTTGCAAGATGCGATAGTCCCCGCCGAATTTCGTCTCATCGCCGACGATGCGACACCTGAATCACTCGCCACCCTGATCGCCGACCAGCGAGGGAAGATGGCTGTGCTCAGCCCGGAGGGTGGAATCTTCGGACAGATGGCCGGTAGATATGGAAATCAACCAAATCTCGATGTCTACCTTAAGGGGCATGCTGGGGATCTACTGAAGGTAGATCGGAAGGGAAGGCCATCAGAGTACATCGAGGAGCCGGCGTTGACCGTGGGGTTGACCGTACAGCCGGAGGTAATCAGAGCGATGGCCGTGCAGCCGGGGTTTGAGGGTAAGGGGCTGCCGGCGAGATTTCTCTATTCGATGCCAGTGAGCCGAGTCGGTAGCAGGAAGATCGAAGTAGCTCCGGTGCCAGAGCAGGTAGCCCAGGAGTATGCCAGTGAACTCAAACTCCTCGCTCGGAACTTAGAGCAGCTGCCTCAGCTCTACATTCTCACTGTCAGCAAGCGAGCACAGGCGATGCTCGACGACTTCCGGAGGGAGCTGGAACCCAAGTTGGGGGATGACGGGGAGTTGGGGCACATCCGCTACTGGGGTTGCAAGCTGGCCGGAG
>JBOHUW010000384.1:0-2169 GCA_050734895.1 Candidatus Dormibacteraceae bacterium
GCCTCGAGGTGTCGGGGGGAATCACCCTAGAGAACATCGCCGCCTACGCCAAAACCGGGGTTGACCGAATCTCGGTCGGAGCGCTCACCCACTCTGCCCCAGCCCTGGATATATCTATGGAGATCTATAAACCCCTTGATTAATTCACCACCGACCCGCACTGCCTCACCCGATGAATTGAACGCCGATGCGGCCAGCTACCGGGCCCGCTCCATCCCCTCCGATCTAACCCAAATGCAGGCCGAGATCCGTCGCTTAGCGATGCTCAAGGAGGCGGTGATCCTGGCCCATAACTATCAGCTACCAGAGGTACAGGAGGTGGCTGACGTGGTTGGCGATTCGCTCGGATTGGCCCGGGCGGCGGCGCAAACCGAGGCTTCGATAATCCTCTTCTGTGGGGTCCACTTCATGGCCGAAACCGCTGCCATCTTGAACCCCACTAAGACGGTTCTACTGCCCGATTTGGCAGCTGGCTGCTCCCTCGCCGATACCATCAACGCCGAGCAGCTGCGCGCCTGGAAGGCCCAGCATCCAGGTGCAGTAGTGGTGACCTACGTCAACACCTCGGCCGAGGTTAAGGCAGAGAGCGATTACTGCTGCACTTCGGGTAACGCCAAATCGGTTATCGAAGCAATTCCCGCGGAGCGAACCATCCTCTTCGCCCCCGATATGTTCCTTGGCACCTACCTGGAGCGGGTAACCGGGCGTTCGATGCAAGTCTGGCCGGGAGAGTGTCATGTCCACGCCGGAATTCGAGGTCGAGACATTGAGCAGGCGAGGGCGGCCCACGGTGATGCCGACCTCCTCATTCACCCCGAGTGTGGCTGTGCCAGCTCCTGCATGTACCTCGCCGGTCGAGGCGATTTGGACCCGAGCAAAGTTCATATTCTCTCCACTGAGGGAATGCTCAAGCATGCTAAGTCATCACCGCAAAAAGAATTTGTCATCGCCACCGAGGTGGGCATGCTGCATCGTTTGAACAAGGAGGTGGCTGATGTCGACAAGCGTTTCTATGCGGTCAGCGAGCGAGCGGTTTGTCGCTTTATGAAGAAGATAACCCTGCCCAAACTGCTCGCCTCGCTACGCCAGGATATCCACCAAGTGAAGGTCCCAGAGCCTACCGCCAGCCGTGCCCGGCAGGCGGTGGAGCGGATGGTGAGTCTTGGTTGAGAGATTCCAGACTGACGTACTAATCATCGGAGCCGGCGTGGCCGGGATGGCGGCCGCCCTGGAAGCCCACCGCGCCGGGGCAGAGGTGGAGTTGGCCTGGGCCGGGGGAGGAGCCTCCACTCTAGCTCAGGGGGGAATGGCGGCGGCGGTGGGCAAAGACGATTGTCCGGCAGCGCACGCTGCCGACACCCTCGCTGCCGGAGCTGGCCTGAGCCAACCCGAGGTAGTAAATTCAATTGTCAGCAAGGGCGCAGGGGCGGTTCAATGGCTGAGTGCGCAGGGGGTGGAATGGGATCGTGAAGCGAATGGATCGCTGGCCCTTGCTATGGAGGCCGCCCACTCTCGGCCCCGCGTGGCCCACGCCGGGGGCGATCGCAGCGGCCATGCCATCACCCAGGCTCTGCGCCAGCGCCTGATAGACGTGAAACTCCATCCCAACGCCTCTTTAGAGGGCTTGTTAGTCGATGAGGCCGGGGTGGCCGGGGCTCAGCTGCACAGTGATAACGAGTTATTGGAGGTGCGGGCGGGATCTACCATACTCGCCGTTGGCGGCTACGCCGGCCTCTACCAACGCACCGCCACCTCGCCCAACTGCAACGGCGCAGCATTGGCTCTTGCCGCGCACGCCGGGGCAGAGCTGGCTGACCTGGAGTTGGTGCAATTTCATCCCACGGTTTACTCCGGCAGCGGAGATCCGTTTCTGATCACCGAGGCGCTCCGCGGAGCCGGTGCCCGGCTGATCGACCAGGAGGGAAGATGCTTCCTTGGTGATTATGATCCCCGAGGAGAGTTGGCTCCTCGGGGAGTGGTCAGCCGCGCCATCCTCGATCATCTGATGCGAAGTGCCCAAGGCGCAACTTCGGTGGGACTGGATGTCCGGCACCTCGACCCCGAGCTGTTGGCGCGCGATTTCGGCGGTTTCCTGGGCTGCTGTCATCGTCAGGGCCTCGACCCCACTCGGCAGATAATCCCGGTTGCTCCCGCCGCCCACTACACGAT
>JBOHUW010000385.1:0-2156 GCA_050734895.1 Candidatus Dormibacteraceae bacterium
CTCGGGCGCAGAGCATGGACGCCCTCTCCTCGCAAGCTTCGCTGGGCGGCTACAAGGCAGTGCTGCGAGCAGCCGACCGACTGGGGCGTTACTTTCCCATGTTGATGTCCGCCGCCGGCACTATCCCGCCGGCCAAGGTCTTGGTCTTGGGAGCCGGAGTGGCTGGCCTGCAGGCGATCGCTACCGCTCGCCGCCTTGGCGCAGTAGTCGAAGCCTACGATGTACGCCCGGCGGTAGCCGAAGAGGTGAAGAGCCTGGGCGCCAAATTCCTGGCCCTGGAATTGGCCGGGCAGAGCGGTGATGGGGGTTACGCCAATATCCAATCAGAGGAATTTTTGACCCAACAGCGCTCCCTGCTCGGCGAGCGGGTGGCCGCCTCGGACGTGGTCATCACCACCGCCGCCATCCCCGGCCGACCGGCTCCCAAGCTGATCACCGCGGAGATGGCAAATCGGATGCGACGAGGCTCGGTAATCGTCGATTTAGCCAGCGAGAGCGGCGGCAACTGCGAGCTCACCCGGCCAGATGAAATCGTTATGACAACCCAGGGGGCGTGGGTCGACGGGACCACCAACCTCCCCTCGTTGGTCCCGGTCCATGCCAGCCAGCTCTACGCCCGCAACGTTGCCGCGCTGCTGCTTTCGGTAGTAGAAGATGGAGAGCTCAAGCTCGACTTCTCCGATGAGGTGGTCAGCAGCTGCTGCGTAACTCATCAGGGTGAAGTAGTCAGTGAACGAGCCAAACAGCTCTTGGAGGTCACCGCATGAGCGTCGAACCCCTGCTGCCCCTCTTCATCTATTTCGTGCTGGCCGTCTTCATCGGCTTTGAAGTCATCTCCAAAGTACCGACCATCCTCCACACCCCACTGATGTCCGGCTCCAACGCCATTCACGGGATCATTCTGATCGGGGCACTGATGGTTGCCGCCACCGTCCACGATGCGGTCACTGCCATGCTTGCCGTGGTCGCCGTCTTCCTGGCCACCCTAAACGTAGTCGGTGGATTTGTCGTCACCGACCGGATGCTGGAGATGTTCAAAGGCCGGGGAACCGAGCGGAGAAGCAAATGATTATTCTCTCCACCCTGATTTACCTCCTCGCCGCAGTCCTCTTCATCCTCGGCCTGAAGTTCCTCTCCTCACCATCGAGGGCGCGGGTAGGCAATGGCATGGCCGCCTTGGGGATGGCCATCGCACTGATCTGGACGGTCATCACCCTCTGGCCCTACTTCACTCCGCTGGGAATCGTGATCTCCATAATCGGCGTGGTGGCGGGGACGGTGGTCGGAGCCATCGCCGCCCGCCAGGTCAAGCTGACCGCCATGCCTCAGCTGGTCGCCATCTTCAACGGTGTCGGAGGTGGAGCGGCCGCCCTGGTCGCCCTGATCGAATTGATAAACTGGTCTGCCCTGACAAGTCTGGATTCCGCTCTTCAGCCTGGATGGGGAACCACCCTGCCCAGCGTCCTGGCAATTATCATCGGTGGAGTCAGCTTCTCCGGGTCGGCCATCGCCTTCGCCAAGCTGCAGGAGCTGATGCCTGGCCGTCCCATCACCTATCGTGGTCAGCAGCTGAGCAACGCCCTACTCGGAGCTGTGACTCTGCTCCTTGCCGTGGTCGTCATCGTCGGCCCCGCCTCACCTTGGTTGTTGCTCCTTCTCCTTCTGTTGGCACTGGGTTTCGGGGTCGCCTTTGTGCTCCCGATCGGCGGAGCAGATATGCCGGTGGTAATTTCCCTCCTCAACGCCTTCACCGGGCTGGCCGTCGCCGCCTCTGGTTTCATCCTCGACAGCTTCGTCCTCATCATCGCCGGTACTCTAGTCGGCAGTTCAGGCACTATCCTGACCAAGCTGATGTCCACTGCTATGGGACGATCCCTGAGCGGAATTCTCTTCGGCGCCTTCGGCCAGCCGCCGAGCAGTGAAGGCGAAGTTTCCGACGGAGCAGCAGGAAATGTCCGTACCTCCAGTGTCGAAGATATAGCCACCATGCTGGCTTACGCCGAGGGGGTGATCATAGTCCCCGGCTACGGATTGGCAGTAGCCCAGGCCCAGCATGTGGTCCGCGAGCTGGCTGATGAGCTGGAGCAACGAGGGGTGGAGGTGCGCTACGCAATTCACCCGGTGGCCGGCCGAATGCCCGGGCATATGAACGTGCT
>JBOHUW010000386.1:0-2151 GCA_050734895.1 Candidatus Dormibacteraceae bacterium
TGACTGGAGCGCTTGGTGATCGCGTTGTGCTGCTCGGCAGCGGCCGAGTAGTAGCTCGTGGCAAGCTGAACCTGGGGCAGCTGGAAGAGCTCCCACAGCTCAGGTTTGACCCGCACCAGGTTGGAGAAGATCTCGACTCGCAGCTGGCGGTCGAGGGCATGGCGAACTAGCAAGGGTAGCGCCGGGTGCAAGGTAGGCTCACCCCCGATGAACTGCACCGCTGCCGCGCCCAGCTCAGCGGCCTGGTCGATAACCCGCATCCAATCTTCGCTTTCCATCCGGCCGTGGCTGCCGTGAGGCCCGGATTCAGCGTAGCAGTGGACGCACTCCAACTGACACTTCCCGGTGATCTCCAACCAGAGAAAGGAGAGAGGTGATGTGGCTATCGGACGAGGCAAGCCTAGCCCCTACGGAAGATCGCCGCGTTCGATTCGGCGGGCCAAGTTACAAATTCCCTGCGCCTCAACCACAATATGGCGCTGAAGCAGGCTAATTCGCCCGGCCAACTGCGAGCTGCCAGTATGGCGAGTTAAGCTATCGAGCTTGGCCACCATCCGCGCCAACTCCTCGGAAATTTCGGAGGAAGTTACCCCGTCGCTGTTCTCTCGTACCTCAATTTTGTCACCCACTGCCTGCTTTTGAATTCCACCTACATCCATGGCTATCCATTATCTGTGCGGAAGGCGAGCGATGCAAGCTTTTTGTTGGTTTTAGCTCAGGGAAAGTTGTTCGGATTAAAGTTGGAGGGTTGATTCTGACCACCGCCGGGAGAACAGAGAAAAGATAAGAAGCCCTGGCAGAGCCATTGGGGAACGCCCGAGTTGGAGGCCGGTTCAGGGGTAGGAGCGGGAGCCAACTTAACGTTATCGGGCAGCTGAGGAGCTGGGGTTTGAGCCGAGGTATTTTCCAAAAACCACGCCGGCGCGCCGTCCACCATCTCCTGATGGACGTTGGAAGGTGGTGTATACCACTCTTCACCCTTACCCATGGAATTGAGGGCGTTGACCATGAACTGGTGCCAAGCCGGCGCGGCCACGGTGACTCCGTCGGTCTGATTGATCATCGGAGCCGAGTTGGCGTTGCCCATCCAGACCGCCGTCGCCAGCGAGGGAGTATAACCTACCGTCCAACCGTCACGAAAGTCATCGGTGGTGCCAGTTTTGGCGGCCACGGTTCGTCCCGCGATAACCAGGGGCGAGTTGGAGCCAAAGATCATCGAACGGTTGGCATCTTTGGAGAGCATCTGGCCGACGATGAAGGCCGCTCCGGGATCAAGCGCTCCATTCCCTGAATTAGGCGAATTTAATCCCCCTGTATTGGGCCCTTGGGCCGAGATCAGGCCACGGGGGGGGTGAAGGACTCCCTGGTTCGCCAATACCGCCGCTCCGCCGGCCATCCGCAAAACCGTCTCCGGATAGCCCCCCAGGGTCAGGGCCGGACCGAAAGAGTTGGAGTTGGCCTGATCGGTATAACCGCTGCCCTGGTGTTGATAAGGGGCGGCACCCATCGCCCGGGCCTGATTAACCACGGTCGGAACGCCAACCCCCATCTCCACCTCTACCGCCGGGATATTGAGGGAATTGCCCAGGCACTGTTGGAGTGGGCAGATACCGTGATAGCGATGATCATCATTGGTCGGCTGATAAGTCTCGT
This sequence comes from Candidatus Dormibacteraceae bacterium, assembly GCA_050734895.1. Taxonomy (GTDB): domain Bacteria; phylum Chloroflexota; class Dormibacteria; order Dormibacterales; family Dormibacteraceae; genus JBOHUW01. The sequence goes on from JBOHUW010000386.1 coordinate 1,654, forward strand.
GCGGCAGAGTAACCGTAAGTTGGGCATCCCTGATCGGAGTCACCATGGTGTATTTTTTGCTGGCGATCGCCGCAGTGTAGGTGAAGAGCTTGAAGGTAGAGCCCGGGTTGCGCGGAGTGAGGGCCAGGTTGATCTCTCCGCCCGGGGTGCTCGCCCCGGCTGAACCGACCATGGCCAGGACGTCTCCACTCCGCGGATCGATCGCCACCATCGCACCATCGCTGAGGTTGCGACCCCGCTCGGCGGCTACGGTGCTGGTGACCGCGGCCTGGGCCAGCTGCTGAAGGTGCCAGTCCAAACTGGTGGTGATCCGCAATCCACCCTGGTCGATGGCCTTCTGGCCCAGCTGCCCGGCCAGCTGCTGGTTGATCCAATCGGTGAAAGCAGGAGCCAGAGAAGACGGTTGGTCGCCAAACATATGCTGCGGCGCCCGGAGATCCTCGGCATAGGCCTGATCGGACTGTTTCGCAGTGATGGAATTATTGCGCACCATGGCAT
>JBOHUW010000387.1:0-2148 GCA_050734895.1 Candidatus Dormibacteraceae bacterium
CCGGTCCGGATCTTTACCCCGCAGGTGCTGGCCCACACAGGGGCCAAGCTCTCCAAATCCCTGCTGCGCGAGCAGAGCACAGGCGCACTGCCCGCCGACGTAGAGCTCTGGATGCTCGACACCACCGCATGGCCGGGATCGGTCCACGACTATGTCGACGCCCTGGTCTGGTTAGTCGGCGAGCTGCTGACCGACCCCAAGCATTTCTTCCGCTCGTTCACTGTCAAGGAACTCGGCCGTCTCCTGACCGCACGACCCGCAGACCTGCACACCCGTCCTCGCGCCCATGAGATGGGCATCTACAAGCGCTACTTCGATCTGATCGCCACCGGGCGCAAGTCCACTGAGATCCGGGTCAATGACTCCAGCCGCCGCAAGATCACCGAAGGCTCGCTGATCCGCTTCCGCTGCCGGCAAGAAGAAGTCCTCACCCGCGTCACCCGGGTGGCTCGCTACGCCAGTTTCGCTGAGATGTTCGACCACGAATCGGTGACCAGCGTGAACCCGACCGCCACCCGCCAGGAGCAACTGGCCAACATCCGCCAGATCTACCCACCCGAGCGGGAGGCCCTGGGCGTGGTGGCCATCGGCATCGAGTTGGTTGATCCGGTCGACTTCTCATCCCATGCGGCTCTCCGCGAGCTGGAGTGACGAGAACGCCGGTGACACCGGCAACCAGCGTAGCGATCGGCGTCCAGATCGGCCTTGACCTGGACGCCGATCTGGACAGCAAACGCGCCGTTAGGCGACCGCAGCGGCGATGGGTGATGCGAGGTAGGGCTTGAGCAGGATGCCCAGTTGCAGGGTCAGCATCCGCATCCATGCCCGGCCCACCTCCGCGGCGGCTTCCGGCTCGGGAATCTTGCCGAAGACATACTCGCCGTCGACCCCCGGGGCGATGGTGTTCAACGCCGTCATGACTCTCATCTCGACCCATCCCATGAGCGCGATGGTCAGATCCGCCGGAATGACCACGTGCGGATGTGTCCCGCCACCCTTGACGTGAGCATCGGCCACTCGGGACATGTAGGCGTGGAAATCGCCGTCCATCGGCTTCGTGGTGCTTCGAGACCACCAGTTCTTGAGCGTCATCTTTCGCTGCGTCAGGTGCGACGCATCCTGGAAGTATCCAGCCGACTCCGGACGGGACAGCAGGTAATCGTAGGCAAGTGTGATCACGCCGCCTGCCGCTGGCTGCAATAGCGGACCGGTCTTACGCAGTATGGACGCCTCCCTGGCGCCGAAACCCGCAAGCTCCGCGTAGGGATGGAATTCGGCGGTTTCATGATGGCCGAGCGGCGCGTCCGGCGCCGCCAGACAAGGTTGGAGGATAATTCCCAGCTGCAGCATGAACTGGTTCATCCAGGCCGCCCCGGCAGCGGAGACGGTGAAGACGTCGCAGGTCTTACCCATCGCCTCGAGGATCTTTCCCTGCACCCAGGCGGTGAGAGCCAGCACGAGTTGAGGCGGAAGTGGTATCCGCACTCCCGGAAAGGTCACTTCCTTATCCCCAACGTGGCTGATCTCTCGCACGAAATCAGCCAACTCGCCGTCAAACGGTCCAGCGATTGTCCTATCCAGCCACTCCTTTAGCAGTGGCTCGCTGACCGGTGGGTCCGACCCGCCAGTCAGTCGCATGAATTCCGGACGAGCCGCAAGGTATCCAGATATAGCCGCTGGCATACCGTCGATCAGAGCTGACATATCTTTACCGGTCTCGTGGACGGCCACAGCTTCGTACTCACCGAACCCGGCGAACTCGGCGAGCGGAGCGAACTCGGGAGTGATCAGCTGATCGGGCCGCTCGATCGCCCGGACGTCCTCGGTTTGACTGGTCATGGCCACTTCCCTCTTAGGCGGAGACGCAAACGCTCGTGAGGGCTAGAATCTGGATAGTGCTCTCTGGCCAGATGCCCCCTCGCTGACGCCCTAACCTTACCTAGCCGTTTGTTACGCCCGCGTTGAATACGTGTGACCAATCGTGAATCAGTGTTAAACCCGGGTTTCCTATTTTTGCAGCTGTGGCTCGGCTAACATCAAATAGCTGAAAAAGGGCGCTACTGACGTTCCTGTGGGTATCTGGTCATGATCAAATGAGGGCGCACGCCGTGCCCTGTCTAGAGTTTCCGGCCTACCAGAGCTGGAAAC
>JBOHUW010000388.1:0-2147 GCA_050734895.1 Candidatus Dormibacteraceae bacterium
TGTCTGGCCAGCCCCAACACCTCTAAATGACCATTGGAGAAGGGGTCAAAGCTGCCCGGATAGAGCGCTTTGCGATTCACTTCTCTAGCACCGTAACTCGGGAATCACCATAGCGTCGCTGTTTTATAACCTGAAGGTGAGTCAACGCCGGAAGAAGCTGCTCAGCCGCATGCTCGACCACTACAATTCCCGCTCCGACCAGCTCATCCAGCCGGCCCAGGATACCCGCCAACACAGGCTGATTGTAAGGCGGGTCGACCAGCCAGAGCCGCGCCGCTTCACTCGACCCACCATCGCCTGCAAGCCAACGGCAGGCTTCGCTTTGAATCACCTGGCCTCGCTTGGCGTAGCCCAACCGCTCCAAATTCTGATCGATCACCACTGCCGTCGTCGGGTTCCGCTCAACGAAGATCGCCTGCTCGGCGCCACGGGAGAGAGCCTCGATCCCCAGCGCCCCGGAGCCGGCACAGAGATCCACCACCTCAGCATCCAAAACCCGCTCTCCCAGCAGGTTGAAAATCGCTTCAACCACCATTCCCTTGGTCGGCCGAATACCCGGCGGCGTAGTCAGCCGCCGACCTCTAGCCTCACCGCCATGCACCCGTAGCGTGACTTCTCCCACCGGTCAGTCGCCAAGCTTGCGCTTCTGCGGGTAAACTGTCTCGCCGCGGGCCAGCATGGAGACGAACTGCTCGATGCGACGGGCTCTGGTGTCCGGGCGTTTGACAATCCCGACCCGATACAGGACAGCGTAGCGATTCTGGCTGTTAAGGAGGTCAAACATCGCCTGTGCCTACTGGGTGCATCCGGCCGTCGGTGATCAGGCGCGCAACAATGGCAACAACATTGCGCCCCGACCATGGGCTGCGTGCCCTTCGGGGCGTAAAACGGTGGCGGTAGGTGCTCTCGTCTCGGCGTTGCATCTGACCATCGATCCAGCCGTAGCACAGCGCTTCATCGAGCGCTTGATCATAAGTGAGGCTGGTCGGTTGAGTGAACCCCTTTTTGGCCAGCACTAGCCAGACTCCACTCGGGCTGTCGTGATGCTCGCCCAGCCATATCCGCCATGCAGCAGCATCGGCAACAATCAGCTCCGGCAGTTCATCGGCCATTGTCAGATGGTACGGCACAATCGACGTCATACTGCCCCCTGAAGCCGATCCAGCTGTCGTCACCCGTACCCTGCAAGACGAACTCGCCGCCATCTCACAACTCGTCGGAAACGATTAAACGGTGGTATCGAAGTCTACGAGGCGAGTTAGGGTCTGCCAGAGCTCAGCCTCACGGGACGGGTCATAGGAGGCCGGAGAGCTGGATACTGCACGTCCGAGGGCAAAATAGGCCCCCGTAGGAGTCCCCTCGTCTTCGATGATTAGGCGCGCAAGATGCCGGGCGCTGGCAACAGGCGAGCTGACGTCTGGCAATACGCGAAGCATGGGAAGCACCCGACGCCACACGAAGCTTTCGACCCGGCCGGCCTGACGTGCTAGTCCCGTGCCCGGCATGAGCCCAGGATCGTACGTGTAGGCTGTCGCCCCGACGGGAAGTCTGCGGCTAAGCTCGTGGACAAGATAGACGACGGCGAGTTTACTGGTCGCATAGGCGACTCGGCCAGCATGGAGGCTGCCAGCGTCGCCCGTGCTGGCAGGACGAGCCAGATCGAATGTAGGTCGCCACAGTGGGGCAGGCACGAGTCCCAGATTGTGCCGGAAGTCGCCCCAATGAGTGCCGCTACCAACCATGATGATGCGGGCAGGCGAGCTGAGTTCGTCGAGCAGATCGCGCAGCAACGCGAAGTGTCCTATGACATTAGTGCCGAAGGTGAGCTCATAGCCATCGGAAGTGCGCTGCTGAACATCGGTAGTCTGCACGCCAGCATTACCGACAATCGCTCTCAGAGGCGGGAGATCGCCGGCGGCAAGCAACTGCTGAACGACCTCCACCGCGCCACGGATGCTCATCAGGTCACCGAGATCGCAGCCCACCGGATGGACGTGCAAGTTGCCGGTGTCGATGGAGAGACGAGCGGCGGCCTTTGCTGCCTGGGCATGCGTGCGAGCCGCAACCAGAACATGCCAGCCCGGGTGGGCGAGAATCTGGCAAGCGGTTTGGTAGCCGAGCGAGGCAGCTGAGCCAGTGATCAACAC
>JBOHUW010000389.1:0-2143 GCA_050734895.1 Candidatus Dormibacteraceae bacterium
AGCTAAGGTAGATGCGATGGGATTGGCTGAATATATCGACTTCGAGGTGGGGGGGTATGGAGAAGACGGCAGGAATCGTGAGGAATTAGTTAGCAGGGCAAAAGAACGGACAACAGCAAAGTATAACTATCGATTTACGGACAACAACACTGTAGTAATCGGGGACACCCCTAATGATATTCAAGCGGCTAAATTGGGAGGGGCGAAGGTCATCTCAGTGGCTACCGGAAAGACTAGCGCAGCTGACCTAGCTGCATCTAATCCTGATTTAGTTATTCCTGATTTAAGGGATTTATCTAAATTGCTAAATGCTCTAGAGCAACTGACAACCCCTGAACATGAGCATGATCTCAGCCCTTTTGATCTCTAACTGCTCACCAGCACGGGCCCGATTTTAGAGCTTGAAATCGAGATGTTCTATCATCCATCGCCTGATCAGACCTGTGATGCGTAAAATTTATGTGCCGTCCGCCATCGGTCCGTTAGAGGTGTCTATGTTTGGGGTAAATGGTCAACATTTCAGACTTTCCCATTCCCGTCCAGCTTGCTCTGAAAGCCAGTGAAGAGGTGCGAAACCTTGAATCTGAATTGGAGTTGGTTATAAAGAACCAAGTCATCGCTGCTCGCCAGGCTGGGAGGAGGGAAACTGCTAAAAAGGCAGCAGCAGCGGAGGCAGCCCTTCCTCCTCTCAGACGGATAGCGCACAGGCTTTCTCGAGCAATTCTCCAGGTTTTTGGACCGGATCCAGAACCCGAGAAGAAGAGGCAAGATCAGGTGGCAGCGCAGAATGCCTGGATGACATGCGACAGCACTCTTGGGGACATAAAGCAGCTATATGGCGTACATAAATTAGTCGACGATCTTCGGACAAAGCTTGCTGAATCATTCATGGCGTTCGATGCCGCCTATCCTCCTTCTTCTGGAAATCGAGATGTAACTGATCAGCGGCTTTTGCCTGCTAGATTTCGGGCTGGACTAAACGATAAAGCTCGCCAAGCTATATTTCTTACGGGATCGGAATACCAGCACTTGGAACCAGCTAAGTATTTTCAACGAGCTGTTGCTGCCCTGAAGGAAGCCGATGACTCAATGACTCTGGACAGGTTCAAAGGCCTTTTGACCTGGGAATCCAGTTTGTTAACGTTCGAGCGTATTACGGACATCGAAACGATCAGAAAATGGAATGCAGATGCGGGTGTGGGTGCGGATGCGGGTGATCTACCCCCCCAGTATCGTTGCTTTCTAGGACAATCGGGAGCGGCCTTCCATGAATTGGCGCCTGACCTTAAATTTGATGATCAAGCGCACGGGTTGTAATTACCATTTCTCTGGCCCCACGTGACTCTAAGCCTCGGATCGAATTGGTTCTCTCGCAGCCTTGTCGCGAAAAGACGTACAGCAGCAAGAGAGATTATTTGTTGGTTTGACTGGAGGTTATTGAATTCGCGAGAAAAACTTGACAAATCGCTGTTACAACATCGCCGCACCATCTACGGCCTGCAGGGGGCAGCTCATCGATCATTCGATGTAATTCAACCTTCATCGCTTTTTGCGCATACATGGTGGTAAAAAATTGCCGACCATATCCACAACCCTGATATCAAGAGGAGACAGTTGGGCATCGACCAGTAACCATGATGTGACGATCGGTGACCCGCTCAACGGTGAAGCCGTAGAGGTTCACGCTCTTCAGCTGTGCTGTGACCTCCTCGACTTGGTATGCGGCGAGCAACGAGTTGCGAAAGTCCGAGCGCAGCACGGCCGGCGCATCGGATGCGTACTTGGTCACAAGGTCATTGACCGTTGCTTCATCGGGAGGCCTCACGAGGTCCATGATCGCAACGGGGGCGCCAGGGTGCCCACAGGCCAACGCTGTCTGCCACAGTACCAGTGGATCAACGAGGTGATGGAGCAGGCTGTTGCTCACTATTGCGTCGAACCTCCTAGTAAGCAGTTCAGAGTCAGGGAGGTATCGTCGTTCCAGGCTGATACGGTCAGTAAGGCCGACCGCATCGACCCGGATCTGGGCCAGCTTGAGCATCGTACTTCCTGCATCGACCCCTACGATGGTGGGCGATCTCAAGGGGTCGACGCAACAAATGGGTGATTGGGGTCTGATATTAAGCGGTTGAAAGCCTGCGCA
>JBOHUW010000390.1:0-2142 GCA_050734895.1 Candidatus Dormibacteraceae bacterium
GCAGCCGCGCACCGGGGTGTAGTCGGCCAGCTCCGCCTTGCGCACCACATCGGTGTACCAGCGGTCGAAGTCGGTGGACATCGGGGTTATTTCTTTGACGTATTCGGTCTGGTTAATCGCCATGTATACTCTCCACTTTAACGCCCTCATCAATCGGGCTGAAGAGCTGCCTCAGCCAATTGATCTCCTGCCATTTAGAGATTTTGGTTGGAGCCTCTATCTCTCTCGAGAGTTATACTTTTAAGGTATGAATTATCGAGTTGGCGCCAAAGGCCAGGTTGTTATCCCTAAAGACATAAGAGTTCAGGCCGGCCTATACCCTGGAGTGGAGGTCTCCTTTGTACTGGAAGGAGAACGAGTTGTGCTCTCTCCTCAGATTGAACATCCCTCTCTCGGCGGCCAATTCAAGCAGAGCGGCATGGCAGCGAGATTACTACTGGATCGTGCTAAGGAACCCAAGTGACTGTCTGCCTCGATTCCTGGGCTGTTTTGGCTTGGCTCGACGGTGAATCACCCGCGTATCAACGAGTCGAAATCCTGCTTGGCCAGCGGCCAATCATCAGCTGGGTAAACATGGTCGAAATCTATTATCGCCTATATCGTGAGCATGGACAACAACGTGCAGACCAGGTCCTCGAAGAGCTTCGTGGAGTATTTGAGGTTGAGCTTCCAGGGATATCCACCATGATTGAGACTGCTCGACTCAAAGCAATTCTGCCAATCGCCCTAGGAGACTGTTTTGCCATAGCTACCGCTAGCGCTCACGAACTGCCTCTACTGACTGGAGATCCAGAAATTCTGGACCGAGATAATGTTCCTTGTCAGACGGAAGATCTACGCAAAACTTAAATCGATGATTCTGGTAGCATCTCGCCGGTGAGTGAGATCATCCGGACTCGAGGCCTGAGCCACAGCTTCAAGAGTCGCCAAGGCCCGGTCAAGGCAGTTGATGGGGTAGATCTCACGGTTGAAGCGGGGGAAATCTTCGGGTTCCTCGGTCCCAACGGGGCAGGGAAGACGACCACTCTCAGGATGTTAGTCACTCTTCTTCCACCCACTGGAGGAGAGGCCACCGTTGCCGGCTGCGACCTCCGCCGCCAGCCCCGCCAAGTGCGAGAGCGAATCGGTTATGTAGGTCAGAGCGGAGGCACCCATCCAGCGATGAGCGGACGAGGCGAGCTGATCTGCCAAGGGCGACTCTATCGGATGAGTAAACAGGAGGCCATACAGCGGGCCGCCGAGCTCCTCCGGATAGTCGAGCTGGAGGATGCTGCCGACCGCCCCACCTCTACTTATTCGGGGGGAATGCGGCGCCGTCTCGATGTCGCTTTAGGAATGGTTCACCGCCCCCAAGTGCTCTTTCTCGACGAGCCGACCACCGGCCTCGATCCGCAGAGCCGCTCTCACCTCTGGCGGGAAGTCGGCCGGCTGCGCTCGGAGGGGGTAACCGTCTTCCTAACCACTCACTATCTGGAGGAGGCAGATGCGCTCTGCGACCGGTTGGCGATTATCGATCATGGCCAGATCGTCGCCGAGGGCACCCCGGAGGAGCTCAAGCAGGAGGTGGCTGGCGATGTGGTAGTCCTCGGCATCAAGGGCGACCACCAACCGGCGTTGCAGCTACTCCAGAGCCAACCCTTCGTCCGCGAAGTTAACTTTGAGAATGAAGCCCTCCGCCTCTACGTCGATCAGGGGGAGAGCTCTCTGCCGGTAATCCTCCGGCTGCTGGATGGAGCCCACATTGAACTGCGGACCATCTCCCTCTCCCGCCCTAGCCTGGACGATGTATTTCTCCGCCAAACCGGTCACTCGCTCCGCGAGGAAGCAGCCTGAACCGATGAACTTACTTCGCGACACCTGGATAATCTTTCAGCGCTACATGGGACAGCTGCTTCGCGAACCGGCCTGGGTGGTGATTCAGATCGTTCAGCCGCTGATTTATCTGCTGCTCTTCGCCCCCTTATTGACTTCAATTGCCACCTCCCCCGGCTTCCCTCCCGGAGGTGCCTACAACGTCTTCGTCCCCGGATTGCTGATTCAGCTTGGCCTCTTCGGAGCTTCCACGGTCGGATTCGGTCTGATCGCCGAGCTGCGGCTGGGGGTGGTGGAGCGGATGCGGGTGACTCCGGTCAGCAGGTTGGC
>JBOHUW010000391.1:0-2139 GCA_050734895.1 Candidatus Dormibacteraceae bacterium
GAGCTGATTCCATTTTTGCACCCTGGTTTTGAGGAGCTCATCGCGATTTTCTAGGTGTGGATGTTGACTTGGCTCAATAATCCGCCGGCCGTCCAATAGTACGGTTAAGATTCGAGCCTCATTCCTATAGGTTTCGGCCGGCGTGAATAGCCCTTCATCCATGAATCTAAATATGGTCGTGGCCATGCCCTCCCAGAGCGGTTGAGTTGGAGAGGCCAAGCGAGTCAGGAGTGATGAGCGTGGCAGCCATAACCCGTCCCCTCGCGCTCTCATCATCGCTTGCATTCGCGCCTCTAGCTGTATTCGATGCGTCTCCTCGTGGAGTACTGTTGTGTTGATGACGCCCTGGTATGGCGGATAGGTAGGGGCCCGGTTTATTCGTATGCGTACTTTGCGTCCATTTGGGCCTTCAGCGGAGGCAACCGTGTCGGTCCAACCAACCCAAGCTTTTCCAGTGGCATTCACAACCTCGATTTCAGGAGGCTCGCCCTGCGGGTTCCAGCCCAGCTGGCTGTACAGCGGACGCACAAGAAATTTGTGGGCCCTGTCCACGGTTACTTCCACATCGCTTTCCATGGGATTTTTTGCCTTCCACTCTGCGACATTCTCGGCTGTGAATTTCGCCCTGCTCGCCTTCTCGAACGCTCTTTTCACTCTGGTCCATTGGTCATGGATGGTGTCTTGATCCGGCACTTTCGGGAGCGTGCCGAGCACCTGCTCGATGAATTCGTCGTAGGGCACCTCGCAGCCCGCGTATACAGCGAGATACGCGGCCAGAGAACGTGTTTCCGCAATCAGAAACGGGTGAGTGTTTTCTGCGTCGGCACTGTTCGCGAGCTCTTGAGCCCTGCGGAGGGCATCTTCCAGGTTGTGGATCGGCGAGAAATTTTCTGCCTCACCGAGGATGTCAAGATCAAGAATACCCGCTATGCATCCCTGATCCAGGCCATACAACAGCTCTATATGTTTAGTATCGGTTGAGGCCTCGGGCATTTGAGGAGATGATACTCAGGAGACCGCTTCCCTGAACACGGCCAATAAGGACTCGACCTCTGGTGGATGGCTACGGCGTTTGCCGATTGCCCGTCGGCCCGCCGCACTGAGCGAGGCCCGAAGTCGATTATTACTCGCAATATCAACCATCGCCTGGGCCCACTGCTCGGGCTGTTCTGGATCCAAGATCAGCCCCGCTCCCTCGACTGCCCGAGCCAGAGCTCCGGCCGGGGCAACCAATGGCGGTGCTCCGCAGGCCATCGCCTCCATTGCTCCTACTGCGCTTCCCTCATAAAAGCTGGGGCAGAGCCAGGCGAGGGCCCCGCTGAGGAGGGGGGGGAGAGAGGATGGGGGGAGGTAATCCAGATTGTGGGCGGTGGGCACCGAGATCGAGCCGTTGCCGGCTACCACTAACCCAACCTCCGATCCGAGTTGAGGTTTTGCTAGCTGCCAGGCCCGGGCTAGGAGGTTCAGGTTTTTGCGGCGACTCCGGTGGCCGAGGAAGAGGAAATAGCGAGGAGGGAGTCCGAGTGATCCCTGGAAAGCTTCGATCTCGGCCACCGAGCTGCGCTGGAAGTGGGGTTGCGGCAGGGGCTCCAGCTGGGTGATGCGCTGGGCCGGTACTCGGAGCCAGCGTTGCAGCCCATCTGAGATAGCCGCCGAGGGAGCGAGCAGGTGGTGCGAGCGGTGGGCGGCGGAGGCTACTCGCCAGCTTTGCTGGATCCAACGCGGGAGAGAGTAGGCCCGCCGATAGAGGAGGTGACCAAGGTCGTGGATGGCACTCACGGTCAGCTGTCCCCGGCCAGGACGAAAGCGACCATCAAGGGAGAGGATGACCGCGGACTCCGACTCTTTCACCAATTCGATCTCTCCGCTGGACCGAAGCAGATTGAGGATGAAGTTGGCATAGATGACAATCCCATCCGGGGTTGTCTTATTCAGACGGGAGAGGTCACAGGCCAGTTTGATTGGGGCCACTCGTGATTATGGTAGCCGAATCTATATTATCTACTCGTTACCTTGACAGAAATTTCATCGGTGCGCGTGTTAGGAGTGAGGGTTGATGCTCTGGATCGAGCACAAACCGTGACCGAGGTTGGTCGGCTTATCGGGCTGGCCGGGGAGATGCGCGTGGTGGCGACGATC
>JBOHUW010000392.1:0-2134 GCA_050734895.1 Candidatus Dormibacteraceae bacterium
CTTATTACCTGCTCGGTCAAATCGAAGCCGACCGAGTAGCGAATCTTGTTGCAACGCAAGGTATTCATAAATTCATCCGTGGCTCCGGCCGAGTCAGGACGCTACGCTAGTGCGCTAGAGGGCAAGTCAGCGAAAGAGGTCCTCTTCCTTCGAACGAAGTAAATCTTGACCGCTACCTGCCGTATTAGTGATCGGAAAGCCCCGAATTACCACCACCGGCACTCGCTCGGTCTTACCCGTCACCAGCTCCGCCGCCGAGGTCAGCTCATCGGCGACAGCCACCTCAGTTGCCTCCATCTCCCGGCCAAAATCATCTTTCCGGCCCCGGTGATCAGCTATCGGAGCGATGCCGGCCACTCCCAAAGCGACGTTAACCTGTCCCAGCCGCCAGGGGCGACCGAAGGTGTCGGAGATGATCACCGCCAGTTGACAGCCCGAGAGTTCGATCAGCCGCTGGCGCAGCCGGGCCGCGCTGCGGTCGCAGTCCTCAGGTAGAAGGAGGGCGGTATCCTCACCTGGCACATTCGACTGGTCGATTCCGGCGTTGGCACAGATAAACCCCTGCCGGGTCTCGCTGATCAACACCCGCTCCTCACGGAGCAGCCGAGTACTCTCATCCAAGACCAGCTGAACCAGCCGGGGATCACGCCCTAACCGCTCTCCAAGCTCCCGGGCTCGCGGCTCGGGAATTACCTCGGCAAGAGAGCGAAATCGCCCTTCAGCCTTGGAGATTATTTTTTGGGCGATGACCAGGACATCACTCTCCTGAAGCTCAATCCGGTTGGTGATCAGTTGAGCAAGATCTGCTCCTGCTTGGATCTCCGGCAGCCCAACTACCGGTAACAGCTGGATGCTCATCCCTCTATCTCCGCCAGGAGAGCGAGGTCGGAGGGCTGGTCGAGATCGAGAGCCAACTCTTGCGCCTCGTGAAGGGCAAATCGAATCCCTCGCTGCTCGGCCTCGTACCGAAATTTGGTCAGCGAATCATGACCGAAGTGGAGGTCGATCACATCCGGGGGGCTCAAATAGAGAGCGTTGGTGCCGCCTCGTCCAATAGCCGGAGCGGCTAACACCGCCGGTGAATCAAGCTCGACAGCTGCCGCAAGCAGCTCGGCCACCGCTGCCTCAGTAATCAGGGGAAGATCACTAGAGAGAAGAAGCACGGCGCTCCCTCTGGCCGCCAGAACATGCTCGATTCCCCTCCGTGCCGCCTGGTTCTGTCCCTCCGCAATGGGCTCCAGAATCACCTCGTCAGCCCCGGCTGCTGCCGCCAAGTCGGCCGCGTCCGGGCCCCCGCAGACCGCCAACACCCGATCCCCGACCGCTGCCGCCTGGAGCGCCAAGCGGGCATTTTGTCCGGCCAATTCACAGCGCTGTTCGGGCGCCAACGCCGGACCCAGCCGCTGCTTGGCCTGGCTGAATTCCTTGATCAGGACGACTATCCAGAGCGCGAGATTCGAGATCATCATCAGCGAGGAAAGTATTTACCCCAGCTGAAGGCGACCCCCGCAACGACCACCAAAACTACTACTACGAGCAGCGAGAAGAGACTCTTACCGCTCTGGTCACCCGACCCGCGAGCCAACATGAAGAGGAGGATGAGAGCGGCAACTATCATCATCACAATCAGAGTCATCGCGCGGTGTTTCATCCCTGGCAGTCTACCGAGCGGGTACATTGGAATCGTGCCAGCCCGATAAATCAATAAAGGATTAGGATTTTCCTCCGTGAATGTGATCAGGTTGGCGGTGACGCCTTCAACTCAAGATACGGCCCGTAATCTGCCGGTGGGCAGCTGCGTGGTGGCCGACTATCAGACCCTTGGGCGAGGCCGGCGGGGGCGAAGGTGGGAGGCCCCGCCGGAGACCTCCCTCTTGGCTTCCTTCGTCCTGCCCCCGCGCCAGCTGGCTCTCTTCGCGGGCGGGGTAGCCGCGGCCAGCGCCTGTGGCGGGGCAGTGCGTCTCAAATGGCCCAACGACCTCCTTCTGGACGGGGCCAAGGTAGGCGGGATGATTGCCGAACAACATGAAGATCGATCTCTGCTCGGGGTGGGCATCAACCTCCTCTGGGCCCCTCCCGAGGGCGCCTGCCTAGGAGTCGACCGTGACCCTGGTACCGCGCGATGCGGCGGTGG
>JBOHUW010000393.1:0-2130 GCA_050734895.1 Candidatus Dormibacteraceae bacterium
AGATTGCACGGTGGGCCGCACGTCGGTGGCGCCGCAGTCGGCCACCGGGATTTTCCCTATGTAATGTAGCGTTGATCAGATGGATGGAGAGAATTTAGTGGGAGCTGAGTTACCTCCGCCAGGCCCCACCCTAGTTGCCGTCTCCGGGGGCCCCGATTCCACCGCTCTGCTTTGCTGGTTGAAGGGGCAGGAACATCAGGTGACCGCCGCTCACTACGATCACGCTCTCCGCCCTGACTCGGAGGCGGAGGCGGTTCATGTCGAGGATCTCTGTTGTCGGTTGGGCGTTGAGTTGATTAGTGAGCGTCGGAGCGAGCCGCTACCTCCCGGTTCGCTTCAGGCGGCGGCGCGAGCACTCCGCTATCGCTTCTTGGAGCGAGCCCGCCAGCGCTCGGGCTGTCGGCTAGTGGCTACCGCACACACTGCCGATGATGTGGTGGAGGGGGTGCTTCTCCATCTGTTGCGGGGTAGTGGTATTGCTGGGTTGCGGGGGATGCCTGCTCGGCGTGGGACTTTTGTTCGGCCTTTCATCAATATCTGGCGGCGGCAGATCGAGAATTATCTGAGTCGGCTGGAGGAGCCGCCCCTGCGGGATCCGAGCAACTTGCTGGTTGATCGTTTTGCTCGGGCCCGAATTCGCCACTTGTTTCTACCCGAGTTAGAGCGTATGGCTCCAGGGATCACTCAGCGGATCTATCGGGTTGCAGTTCGAGCTAGGAAATGGCAAGTGGGGCTGGAGGCGAAGGCGGTTAAGCTGGGCGATGATCGGCTGGCATTGGCCGGTGCTGGGGAGTTGATTCGACGTCAGGCCTACCGGCAGCTCTACGGAGTTTCTCCGGGATTGAGTCGCCGGCATCTGGAAGCGCTCGACCGTCTCCTACTTTTGGGTAAAACCGGGGATGGATTGGATCTCCCCGGTCGGCGGCGGGCTCGACTGCTCTCCGATCGGCTCCGGATTGAGCCTTGTGATTTGCCTCTGCCGCCTCCTTCGGAACTCAATATCTGGCTTTGTTCCGGCTGTTCGGCGCCCCGGGCAATTCACCTCCGGCCCGAGGTCAAGGCTGCCGATCTGCACTTAGGACAGCGGATCCCTGGCCTCCGCCTCTTCCTCGGGTTCGGTTCCCGCAAGCTGCAGGATATCTTGGTAGATGCCAAAGTGCCGCGTCACCTCCGCGATCGGCTGCCTCTGCTCTTCTCGGGATCGCGGTTGATCTGGGTGCCGGGGATCGCGGCTGATCGCCAATGGGCTGTCCCGCTGACCGAACCCGGGCTTCATGTCAGCCTGAAGGCTCGTCTATCTGAATCGGCTGGTAATATTGGCCTGGATAATAAATAAGGGCGTGGCTTGTTCGCCCAACCGATTTTTAGGAGATTAGATTTTTGAGCCGTATGCCGCGCTCCGTAGTTCCCTATCTAATACTGGTTGTTTTCCTGGCCGCGATATTTTGGTTTGTCCTCCAGGGAGCGTTGAGCGGAACCAAAGGCTCGGAGTGGTCCTACTCCTACGTACTTGGCCAAGCCGCTCAGGGCAACGTCAAAACCTTTGAGATCAGCGGCTCGATGGCGGTGGCGACGGCCAAGGACGGAATTCACCATGACGTCCAGATGCTTGATCCAGGGGTGGATAACGGCTATCTAATTACTAACCTGCAGAAGGATCACGTCGACATCAAACCCCAGCGCCAGGATGTCATGGCCTACTTCCTGCAGTTCCTACCGCTGATCATCACGGCGCTCTTCATCGGTGGGTTCATGTTCTTTATGATCCGCCAGACGCAGAGCGGCAATAATCAGGCGATGTCGTTCGGACGTTCCCGAGCTCGAGTCATCACCGGCGATAAGCCGCAGATCACATTTGCCGACGTGGCCGGAGTCGACGAGGCGAAGGTGGAGATGTCGGAGATCGTTGAGTTTCTAAAATATCCGGAGAAGTTCGTGGCCCTGGGGGCGCGCATTCCCAAGGGGGTGCTCCTGGTCGGGCCTCCGGGTACCGGCAAGACCTTGCTCGCCAAGGCGGTTGCCGGTGAGGCTGGGGTTCCCTTCTTCTCCATCTCCGGCTCAGAGTTTGTCGAGATGTTTGTCGGAGTGGGGGCGAGCCGGGTTCGTGATCTATTTGATCAGGCCAAGAAG
>JBOHUW010000394.1:0-2130 GCA_050734895.1 Candidatus Dormibacteraceae bacterium
ACCCCCCTCTACTCTCCCCTCCAATGAAGCAAGTGAAGAATCTGATGGATCAATTTGTCCCCAGATTACGTTCTTGCCAACATGGAAGCTAACCTCCATACTGTGTACTTATCAGCCAATATCAAAAGCAAAGCTCGGTGACTAAAGACACGACTTCTCAGCTAGTACCGCTACCCACCGAGGAGAAGACCAAGAAAAAGCCGCCCGGCCGACTGAGGCGGTTGATCTCCTGGCTCAGCGGACGGGGGAAGCAAGCCGAAAGCAAAGCTGGCGGCCCAGAATCGGTGGGCTTGGCCCCGACTCTCTCCATAAAGCAGGTGGTGCGCAGCTTCTGGCCTTACCTCCGTCCCTACCGGCACTGGCTGTGGCTGGCAATTCTCTTTGCCGGCCTCTCGCCAGCAGTCGATACCGCCACCATTTGGCTCTTCAAGGTAGCAGTCGATCAAGTTTTGGTACCCCACAACCTCAGCGTTTTCCCGATGATAGTCGGCGGCTACCTCGGACTATCCCTCCTCGGGGGCCTCATCTCCTTCCTCGATAGCTACGCCTCTACCTGGGTCGGCGAGAGCTTCCTATTTGATCTCCGTAATGCCCTCTTCAAGCACCTCACCCTCCTCTCCCCACTCTTCTATCAGAAGCGTCCGCTGGGTGATTTGGTCAGCCGTCTGACCGATGATATCGACTCGATCGAGTCGCTCCTGATCTCCAGTGCGGCGAGTATGGTTTCCTACGTCGCCCAGCTCATCTTCTTCTGCGCTGCCCTCTTCTATTTGCGTTGGGACCTGGCCCTGGTCGCCCTGGTGGTCAGCCCCCTCTTCTGGCTCTCCGGATCATGGTTCTCTCGGCGCATCAAGCGTATCTCCCGGGAGAAGCGACGGCAGAGTGGTTCGATCTCCGCCGTGGCCCAGGAATCCCTCAACAACCTCCCCCTGGTCCAGGCTTATGGGAGGGAAAAGCGGGAGGTTGACCGCTTTACCCTGGCCGGACGGAGATTTTTCCTGGCTCAGATGGCCTCGACTCGGCTCTCCGCGCTCTTCACACCGGTGGTCGATCTGATCGAGATGGGGGGAGTGCTGGTGATCATCGGCGGGGGCACTTGGGAGTTGGCCACTGGCCGGCTTACGCTCGGGGGTCTGCTGGTCTTTGTCGCCTACTTAAGTCAGCTTTACACCCCGATCCGGGGAATGGCCAGCCTGGCCACCTCGCTTTACTCCGGTTCGGCCAGCGCCGAGCGAATCTTGGAGCTCCTCCACAGTAAACCAGAGGTAGTAGACGGACCCGATTTGGTACCTGCCCACCGCATCTCCGGGGAGATCGAGCTGGCCGCCGTCTCTTATCGTTATCCTGATGCCCCCCAGGACACCCTCCACGAGGTAAATTTGAGCGTCGCTCCCGGAGAGGTGGTGGCCGTGGCCGGACCGAATGGGGCAGGTAAATCGACGCTTATCCGGCTGCTTCTCCGCTTCGATGACCCGAGCGGAGGGGCGATCTTGCTCGGCGGCCATGATCTGCGACAGCTCAGCCTGGCAACCCTCCGCACCAACCTCGCGGTTGTACTTCAGGAGACCCTGGTCTTCAACGGTACGATCCGGGAAAATATCCTCTTCGGTCATCCCGACGCCCAGCGCCGAGAAGTCCGTGCCGCGGCTCGCATGGCTGATGCGGCGGAGTTTATTGAGGCCCTTCCGGAGGGATATGATACGGTCGTCGGGGAGCAGGGACGTCGCCTCTCGGGGGGACAGAGACAGCGGCTGGCCATCGCCCGTGCCTTCATCCGCGATGCCCCGATCCTCATTCTCGACGAGCCTACGATAAGCCTGGACGGCCGCTCCGAAGAGCGGGTAATCGAACCGCTGCGGCGGCTGATGGAAGGTCGCACCACACTGGTCGTCTCGCATAGCCTGTTCACCGTCCGGGAAGCCACCCGCGTAGTGTTGCTCGACGCCGGACGCGTAGTTGATCAGGGCACCCACCCCGAACTACTTCAACGCTCACCTCTCTATGCCTCGCTCTACCCGGAGTTCGAACCCCAAGAGGTAAAAGCCAAGGCAGTTTGACGCCGACCGTGCGACTAGCTCACTTCTCGACGACTGTCCGCCTCCGATCCTTCTCTAAGTGAGAGCCTAGGCA
>JBOHUW010000395.1:0-2125 GCA_050734895.1 Candidatus Dormibacteraceae bacterium
GCGCAACACTGGCGTGGGCTTGGCCATACTCGAACGGGAGGCCGCCGATTGGAATCCGGACCGGCTTGAGGCGGAATGGTCGCAACAGAACGAAGCCCGCAACAACTACGATGCTCAACGACAGGCCAAGACGGCCGAGCTGGGTCGTATTGAGAGAGATCTCGAGCTGATGGACGGCTCTGCGAAGGGCGCCAGGGCTGACGAAATTGCAGCGAAAGAATTGTCTGCGATGGTCGAGGATGCCGAAGAGTACCTGCGGCTTTACTTGGCCCGCGAGGCTCTGCAGTCCTGCATCGAGGAATATCGTCAAGCCAACCAGACCCCGGTGCTTAGTCGGGCCGAAGAGATCTTCGCGACAATAACCCGCGGCGCATTCCCGCAGCTGGTCACCGATCACGACGCCAAGGGCAACTTCGTCCTGCGGGGACAACGCGCCAACGGTAGTGAGGTCGAGGTCGATGCGATGAGCGATGGCACTTGCGACGAACTTTATCTCGCTTTGCGACTGGCCTCTCTCGAACGCTACGCCACTGCAGGGCGGGCCATGCCGATGCTGTTCGATGACATTTTCACGGATTTCGACGGCGGGCGGGCTCAAGCGAGCCTAACCGTGCTTGAGGATATGGCCGACCGATTCCAAGTCATCATCTTCACCCACAATGAACATCTCGCGGAACAGGCTCGACAGGCGTTGCCCGCTGATCGTGTCCACTGCCACGAGCTGCCCGCTTTCTTTCCGCAACTTCAACTCGACGTGACAGATTCGCCGATTGAGTCGCGCTCAGATCCCATGTCCCGTCAATCGTTTAGACCACGTTCCAACACCGGTGAACTGATCTGCCGTGATTGCGGAGTTACCTTGCCACCACCCACGGGTCGTGGTCGTCCACTCGTCCGATGTGAGGACTGCCGAGCCCAGTGAATCTCGGAGGAGGATAGGATTCTAAAAATATTAGGTAGAGCCTGTTGCATGAATCGTTTATGTGGGCGGCGCGGTACAATATGTAGTGGTTTCCGCCACGTAAAACCACGTATTTAGTGTCGGTATTCGTCCAGTATGGATTCGTGCGACAGCCTCGATAGTAAGTTTATTGTTCCCGGCTACGCACCATTGTCCCATCTATCAAATCTCCGATTCGCTGGGCCGCGTCCCCCTGAAGAGGTGCCGTTACATGGGCGTATCGATCAGCTGTCGTCTTCACGCTGGCATGGCCAAGGCGTTTACTCACAACGGTGATATCGACGTGCGCCTCCAGGAGGAGGGTTGCGTGGGTATGGCGAAGATCATGTAGCCGTATTTGGCGTTGCCCTGACTTGGCCACCAACCGCTCAAATTCTCCGGTTATAGAGTCCGGATCATGGGGAGTCCCGTTGGGTCGCGAAAAAACCAGATTGTGGTTGGTATAGCCCTTACCCCAGTTGAGTTGCTCGATTTCCTGCGTCTTTTGATAATCTTGAAGCACTCGAATGGTTGTGGGATCGAGCGAGATGGAGCGGCGGCCGGCGTTACTCTTGGTCGGACTCAGTTCATCGAAGCCCTCAAATTCTTCTGCATCCTCTTCCAGACCGGTCAGCTGTTGCTGGATGGAGAGCGAATTTGTCTGGAACTTAACATCCGACCACTTCAACCAGAGAAGCTCTCCGCGTCGCATCCCACTCTGCACGGCCAGACGGTAAAGGGCAAAGTTCCGTTCGAACTTCACAAATTCAAGGAATGCTCGGACCTCCTCCACAGTCCACGTCTTCATGACTTTGTGCCACCTGGGTGGAGACATTGCGCCTCGAGCTGGATTATTCCGAAGCAGGCCAGCCTCGACAGCATCATTGAGAGCTGCTCGAAGCGCAATGTGGATGTTATGTACACTCTTGGTCTACAGCCGGGTTCGCCCAACCGTTTTCGAAGATTCCGGTCCCTCGCCGAGTATTTCTAATTCCTGGCATCGCCTCAGCCAATGGCGAATGGTGGAATCGGGATGGTAACTATTCAGGTAGGAGGCGTCAGGAAGAGGTAGGTTGAGGAAGAGGAAGCCAGGGATCAGCTTGGAATAAACGTTCCAATACCTGTAGAGCATTGAGGCCCTGCTTTCGTGCAGTAGAGATGTAAGAGCGAACAGAGAGATAAGCC
>JBOHUW010000396.1:0-2122 GCA_050734895.1 Candidatus Dormibacteraceae bacterium
CCACTAGCTAGCGCAGGAAGCTGGTGAGGATCAACCTCCTCTCTTCCATCGGGAGCAGCAATCACCGTATTCGCCCCCTTCAGAACGACCACCGAATTCCAATTCTGGCTCGCCCTCCGGGCGGTCTCCGAACGGCTCTGCTCAATCGCCTCGATCGGAACATCCAACAGTCGGGACATCTCCCCCATATGGGGGGTTAGAATCCTAACCCGCCCGATCGCTTCCAACAGCTGGCGACGGCCGGCCAGGGCATTCAACGCATCGGCATCCAGAACCAGCGGCTGGGGGCTGAGCTGCACCAGCTGATGAACCATCCGACAGGTATCCTCGGCTCGTCCCAGGCCGGGGCCGACCAGCCCTACCGTGGCCGTAGATAGAGCCTCCAGCACTGCCGCCAGCGAGGCCATCCCGAAAGCTCCCGAGGGTCCTTCGGCCAGAGGTTGAACCATCACCTCAGTACATTTGGTCGCCAGGATCGGATAAATCGAGCTGGGTACCAGAAGTTTCACCGTGCCCGCACCAGCACGGGCGGCGGCATTCGCCGCCAGATAAGCCGCCCCGGTATAGCCGATGCTTCCGGCAACCACCACGACTTGGCCAAAAGTCCCTTTATGAGCGGCCGGGGGGCGAGCTGGAATTTGAACACTGGCTGAGGGAGGAGCCGATCGGCCGCCCGGCGGCATGGTTAGCAGCGCGGCGGCCATCGCCAACTGCTCCTGATGGCTGATCGTGACCTCGATCTCCGCTCCCCTAGCATCCCCCAACAACCTGACCATCGGTGCTCCATCGGCAGCGGCCAAAATCTCGATACGACGGCGTGGAAAACGGAGTCCGGTGCCCTTGAAGCATTTGATCACCGCCTCCTTCGCCGCCCATCGTCCGGCCAGGCGATGCTCCAATCCAGCACAATAATCCAACTCCGCCGGGGTGAAACATTTAGCCAGGAAACCCGAGCCGGAACGGCCTACCGCCTGGGCCATCCGCTCGATACCACAGAGGTCAACCCCAATCCGGGAGATCATTCACCATAGCTTACCGTGAACCCGGAGGTGGCAGCCCTAGAGGGGGCAGATACCGGCTGGCCATCCTGAAGCATTGTTCCCCGGTTGGCAGTGCTTAGCTCAGGCACGGCCCCATCAAGAGAGAGGTGAGAGAAATTGACCTGACCATAATGGGCCAATTTGGTACTCTGGCCACCTACTTTGGGGGCCTCAATAACCCACTCCGCCGAACTCCTTGGCGCCGAGTAACTCTGAGTGGTGGAGAAAGATTGATTGGTCGTCAAATCGCTAATCCGAATCGTCCACTGCCCATTGAGTCCCTCTTGGAGGGAGGCGGACATCTGATCGCCGGGATGGATCGGCACCGAGGTAATCCGGCTCTCGGGGGCCGGCAGCATCTCCCACCAGGCATAATACTGGCCGCTGCCCTGATAATCCTGCTCTGTACCAACCTGCAGAAGAGAGGAGTTATTGTAGCCATCGATGCCAATAAAGAGTGCCGAATTGCTCGGCTCCTGAGTTGCCTCGACCTGCGGTACCACCCAACTCGCCGAAATCTCCCGGTAAGGTCCCCCCGTAAGCGCATACCCGGCCCAGTTCTCCGATTCCCAGCCTGAACTATTCGAATTGTGGAGGGGATTGATCGGATCATGCCGAGAGGGGTGATAAACCGGAGCTCTGCTCCCTACCGCCAACGCCGGAACCACCCCAAGAAGGGTCAGCACGATGAAAAGCCCAGCGATGAACCCCACTTTGATTGGAGAGCTGTTCAATTTAATCCTCTGAGGGTAACAGGTACGAGTCTCGAAATCATTCCACAGTTACGCTCTTGGCCAGATTGCGGGGTTGGTCGATCTCTCGGCCCAGCTTCACCGCGACCTGGTAAGCGAAGATCTGGAGGGCCACGCTGGTCAAGACCGCACTCAACACCTCATCCGCTCGGGGGATTTCCAGGACATGGGAGGCAATCCCATCCAGCGAGTGATCCCCCTCGCTGACCACCGCCAGTACCGGCGCTCCTCTGGCCACAACTTCGTGGACGTTACTGATCATCTTCTCCCGAGTCAGACTCTCGGTGCAAATCGCCACTACCGGGAAGCGATGATCCAGGAGGGCAATTG
>JBOHUW010000397.1:0-2121 GCA_050734895.1 Candidatus Dormibacteraceae bacterium
GAGTACGAGAGGAGATGCTGATCACCGGAGCGATCGCCGCTATCTCGGCCGTTCTGGGCCTGTTCTGGTGGCAACGGCAGATGGCTCGCCCGGCATCATCGCCCGCCAGTGAGCCTCCGGCACCTCAGGCGGCACCGAACAGCTAGGGGCAAGTAACAACCCCTGACCGCCATCAGTCTCATCAATCGCCGCCCTCACCTGTTGACTGATCGCGCCGACCGGGCCTTCGATCAATAATTTGCGCTGATCAATTCCTCCCATCACCGCCTTTCCGGTCAGCTGACGAGCCTCACCCAGAGCGGGGTTACCAGAATCATGGATCGAGTAGCTGATCACCTGCACCGGAAGCTGCGCCGCCAAATCCAGGTAGGTTTCTCCCCCACAGAGATGGAGAACATTGAACCAGGCATCCGCGGACAGCGATTCCAGGATGTAGCGATCAAGCGGGAGCAGCCACCGACGGTAATCCTCGGACGAGATTAAATCAGGAGTGGCAAAGCCAGAGACGGCATAGAAAATGCCCGCCGCCCCTGAATTCAGCGATTGCCGAGCAAAGGTGATCAGCGCCTCGGCTACCGCCTCCAGCCCGGTCAGCACCCGCTCCGGGTGGTTGCGGAGTTGTCGAACCACCTCGGACCGGTTGTGTCCGATCATGTAGTTGGCCACCGAGATCGGGGAGAAGACGGTTTGGATCACCGGCACCCGATCGCCCAACTCCCGGTTGACCAGCCCAAGCGCCTGGGCCTGCTCCTCGAGTGCCGCCGAGTTGACCAACTTCACCCGCTCCCACGATCCCTCGTTGGGCACCGCGGACTCGACCAAAATCGGAGCTATGGTGGCCGAACCAGACGGCTTCCAACGTCCACCGAAGGCTTCTGCATAGCAAGTCGAGCGGGGTTGAAGCTTGACGAAATCCCAACCGTAATTCCGCGCCCGCTCTACCGTAGCCTGGGCCAATGTTCGGGCGCTCCACTCCCGCTCGAAGATATGTCCCCACGCCCCAGCCACCGACCGATCTCCCACCTTGCCGCCGAGCGCCTCCACTACTCGATCTCTCGAATCCATTAGGGGTAGCGTACCATTTTTCATGGCAAATCGATGGTATGATAATCACCATGTTGACCTCCATGGACCCCGCCGGACGAGTAGTGATCCCCAAGACACTCCGCGACTCCACAGGCCTGAAACCAAAAATGAAACTCAATATTGCGGAACATGATGGATGTCTGGTCATTGAACCAGCGCCGGTACCCATGCATCTGGAGCGAAGGGATGGCGTGTTAGTCGCCGTTCCAGAAGTACCCGTACCGACATTGACAGCGGATCAGGTGCGAGATGTATTGGAATCCGGGCGACGATGATCGCGGTCGATTCAAGTGTGGTTATCGCCGCTTTCAGCACCTGGCACAAGGCACATCATCTCGCGCATGAGGCGCTTCGAAATCGTCCCCGACTGGTAGCCCATGTTGGACTGGAAGCCTATTCGGTAATCACCCGCTTGCCAATGGGGCAACGGGCTGAAGCAGGGATGGTTGCCGAATTTTTGAACGACAGCTTTCCCGAACCTCCGCTTCTGTTATCGACCGCCGCGGTCCGTGAGTTAGTGACTACCCTCTGCAAAGCTGGCGTTTCTGGAGGTGCCGTATATGATGGGCTCATAGCTTTGACCGCTGCCGAGCATCAAGCTTCTCTTCTATCGCTAGACAAAAGGGCAACACAGACTTATCAGCGCTGTCGAGTCAGCTATCAACTTCTCGTCCCATAGTCTCATAAACGTAGTGACGCCACTAATTAAGTGATTTCGAGGATCTGGCGGAGCTGGGCTCGCTCCTCAGGCGTCGGTTCACCGTATTCAGCATAAATCTGAGCGATCACCTCCATCATCTCTTCCCCTGCACCTTCCTCTTCATCCCGAAGCATTATTCCGCACGCCTCCTAATTCGCCGCTGCCCGACGATGCGCCCGAGTCCGCTCCATCTCAGTCAGATACCGCTTGCGCAGCCGGGTGTGCTCGGGGGTAACCTCCAGCAGCTCATCGTCAATCAGGAAGTCGAGCGACTGCTCCAGGCTCAGCTTGAGGGCCGGAGTAAGGCGGACCGAGATATCTGCGGTTGAGCTGCG
>JBOHUW010000398.1:0-2118 GCA_050734895.1 Candidatus Dormibacteraceae bacterium
CGCCTCCTCAGCGGTAGCACAACCGGCGGTATTGGGGAGAATCTGGTAGCGATTCCAATCCACCGTATCAAGCAAGGTGGGTTGCGCTGGGTTATCGAGATCAAGCCGCCGCAGGGCCACGGTGACCAGCTGAGATTCGGAAGCCTCTAGGGCATCTATCATCTCCTGGTCATTACGATATTTACCGGTGCCAAGAAAGAGTCGAGAGGAGAGGGATCGCTCACCGATAGCTAGGTGATCCGTGGCCGCCAGAGTTTGCATATGGATCATTTTAATGGTCGACGAGCAGGAATCCCGGGGCGACGCGGGTATTGAGGAGGGGTAGGGTGGAGTTTTAACACCTCAACCACTACTCCAGTCGATCTTGCCCGGCTCGGTGCGGGCAAGATCTTCATCGTCGCACCGCCCATCGAGCGCAACGCTTGGTCGCAGGGCTCGACTACTCCTTTTTGCGCCAATAGTCTGCCCCCCACCTCGACCAGGGGGAGACAGAGTTCAAGCAACACGGGCATGGCGGCCAAGGCGCGACAAACAGCAAGCGGAAATCGTTCCCGCGCCTCCCCCTGCCCAACCAGCTCAGCTCGCTGATCGATCACCTCCACCGCTGCCCCCAGTTCGGCAGCGGCGAATCGGAGGAAGGCGGCCTTGCGCCGATTCGCTTCAATTAGCGTCACTTGGAGTTCGGGACGTACGAGCTTGAGAACCAGGCCGGGCATACCACCACCTGAGCCCACGTCGACTAGCTGGAGGTCCTCATCTAGGTGCTCAAGCAGGACCAATGAATCCTCTATCAACAGCTCCAGTTCGGCCTTGCCGGTAGGGCCGACCAACCCCGGCCACTCGGTCACCAGTTGGGCGTATCGCTGTAGCTTGGTGAAGTTCATCTATTATTTACTCGGTGTCTGATTCTATCGGTCGAAATGCATCTAGTTTTCCTATTGTGGAAGTTGACTCCCTCACACGGCTGTTTCCCTCGACCTATACGGTCAACCGGCTGGGCCATGCCGAAATCGGGGGCTGTGATCTGGTCGAGGTGGCAGCGGAGCACGGGACCCCACTCTATGTCTACGATGAGCTGACCGTTCGCCAGCTCTGTCGGGAGTACATGGAGGCGATGGGCAGCGTTGGGAGGGTGCTTTATTCGGCCAAGGCCTTCTCCAGCCCGGCCTTCCTGCGCCTGGTGGTGGAGGAAGGGTTAGGGGTTGATGTGGTTTCGGCCGGCGAACTCCAGCTGGCCTTGGCGGCCGGCTGCCCGCCGGAGCTAATTCACTTCCTAGGCAACAACAAGAGTCGATTTGACCTGGAGCGGGCGGTGGCCAGCGGGGTGGTGGTGGTGGTTGATAACCTGCACGATCTGGAGCTGCTTCGGGATATAGTTCCGGCGAGCAGGAGGCTGCGCTGCCAGGTTAGGGTCTGTCCGGGGGTGATGCCGGATACCCATGGCTTCATCGCGACCGGACAGATCGATTCCAAATTTGGCTTGGGAATAGCGGATGGAGGGGTCCAGGTTGCGGTGGACCAGATTCTGGGCGATGATCGGCTGGAGCTGATCGGTCTTCACTTCCACATGGGATCCCATATCAGCGATCTGCGTAGCTACCTAGCGGCGATGGAAATTATGTTGGATCTGGTGATTGAATTGGGGCGCACTTCTGCTTGGCGACCTCAATTTTTGGATGCGGGTGGTGGTTTAGCCGCCCCCGAGGCGGGAATGGAATTTCCACCTACTCCGGCCCAATTTGTCGCCACCTTGAGGCAGAGCCTTGAATCAGGATGTCAAACCCGGGAAATTGAGACACCCCAACTGGTAGTGGAGCCAGGTCGTTCCATAGCTGGACCGGCAGCAGTAGCGCTCTATACAGTGGGAGCGATCAAAGATGTTCCAGGGGGGCTGCGATATGTGGGTATCGATGGTGGTATGGGAGATAACATCCGCCCCAAACTCTACGGCGCCAAATACACTGCGGTCTCGGCTCATCAACCGCTAGCCGAAACAATGCAGCAGGTGACGATTGCCGGTAAGTATTGTGAATCGACCGATCTGTTGATCGAAGATGTACGGCTTCCCCAACTAAAGGCGGGGGAGCTGCTCTGCGTTCCCGCTTGTGGGGCCTACAC
>JBOHUW010000399.1:0-2114 GCA_050734895.1 Candidatus Dormibacteraceae bacterium
CGCCTGTGTTGCTATCGGTCTTATGTGGGGATCAATCACAACGTTTTGATCGAGAATTATTTGATCATCAGCTTCCCTTACCAGGGTATCGGCCTGGTTTGGGCGTCCTCCGGCTGCTGGAACACCCAGAAGGATGACGCTGACCCCCATTTGCTGCGCTGCTGCAACACCTTCACGAATGTCTTCATCTCCTGATAGTAGATAAGCTGTAGTCATTGCTCGTTCTTGCGCGAGAGTCACTAAATCCAAAACGATGAGCGAGTCAACGCCCTTTTGGCCATGCTGGGTCATCCGGCCGAGGCGTAGTTTGACGCTGGGCAAGCGAGCAAGCACAAGGTGCTCCTGAGTTGGGACAGCATCCTTGGCCCCATCGTACCAGTAGACTCGGAGCAGCGGCAAATTGCTGTGACACTCAGCCAGATCAATTAGAGAAGAGACCAGTCCTTGATGACTTATCGTTATGTTGGAACGGGCGCTTGACCCGGTTAAAAGCGCCGCGCTGGCAGCTAAGAGGTAGCCTGCGTCAACAAAAACTGCTGTTTTATCCAAGCAAAAAGCCTCCTACGCCAAGAAAAAAGGGTCCCCAACTGGGACCCCATCAAACCCAAATATGCCCCGGCTTCAAAAGACCGGTGCACATTGGAGTATACCACCTTGGTTTTATCCTTAGATACTTAGCCAGGAAGCTGGCTAAGTTGACGGAGGGCTTCCTCGTGCGAAATCCATTGTATTTCACATTTAGTATCTCATTCTTTAAACTTCCTGAGACATTCTCGGAACTCTGGATCAGCCAAATCACGAGCAATAGCCGCATCGATTGAATCAACGGGTTCAATAGGCAGCCAAGTTAGCGATGAAAGGGAGGCTGACAACTTATAAAAATCCCCATTTTTGTTTATTTAGGGTATAATATTCCGAAATAGTCGAAATAATTACTGGAGGACAAGATGCGAGAAGACCATCTTTTACAAGATTTGACGAGCGGATATAGGAAGCAGGTGCGGTATCAAGCGTGCACTGGTCGTAGGGGTTGCCCTCATGTTTACGAATCGGCTGATGACACAGTTATCGTCCAGGGGTACGTGCTGGATTCAGATGCGATGAATGAAATTAACCCACCAGAGAACGAATCGGCCGTAAGAATTCCTGTTGAGATATTGACTAAAGCGGCCGAAGCACTTAGTCAAACCCCTCTTTCCGAAGAGGAGTTTGATCAAGCCTTTGCATCTTGTCAGCTTTCGGCATTTCGCCTGGAGACTTTTCCTGAATATAAACTTGCGAATGAAGAAGCTACTTTTAGAGAATTTCGCAAGACAGGACTGTTGCCTGAATCTATTAAGAATGGAGATTGGCTTGAGGAGATACGCGAGACTACAAGAAAGGGAATTCGCAACTGCCGAATCCACGTAGTTGAACATCCATTAAGTAAATATCTTGAGTTTGAAATGGCTTCTTATCACGAAAGTGTCAAAGCAGGTGAGGAAGTTCGGATTGCTGACGCCAACCTTCATCCGGAACTAAAGAGCTTGAACGAAGACTTTTGGCTTTTTGATGGAGAAGGTCCTGGCAATGATGGAGACCTATTAATGATGAAGTATGCTGAAGATGGTCAATATCTTGGAGTAACTAGAAGTTCAAGCTGCGAGACTATACAAAGGTGCAAGGCTCAGCGAGATTTGGCATTAGCGTTGTCTGTTCCTTTTAATGAATATATTCAAGCTCATAGCCTCCCTTTAGCGGCAGTGGTTTAGAAAATTAAGTGAGTGTCAGCGGCATATTTTTTGTGGAACGTCAGGAACTTGCCGCTGAACTCACTCGTTTACGCCATAGGGCCGGACTGAGCGGCCAAGCTATTGCCGAGAGACTTGGGGTCAGCCAATCAAAAATTTCCAAGATGGAAAATGGCCATATTGCTATCACGGTAGAGGAGGCAAAACAATGGGGACGAGCAGTTGGTTGTGATCAAGGGACGATTGAGGAATTAGGTAGACGTGCTGATACTGCACTGACAGAGATGATCTCATGGAGAGGAAGTCGACACCTATCAGATGTGCTTCCGAAATTCCAGAGAAATATCGGAGCTCTAGAACATACTGCTACTCTAGTTCAGGAAT
>JBOHUW010000400.1:0-2111 GCA_050734895.1 Candidatus Dormibacteraceae bacterium
TCACCCTCGGTTTGGGAGCTCAGCCCCTGGTAGGTCAGAGAATATCCGGCGATCTGGTAGGTGTGCCCGGGCCGCATCACTACACTCATCTGCTGCTGTCCCAGCTGGGAGCCAATCACCCCGATCTCCAGCACCAGCAGCCCGATGTGGGCCATCCCGGCCGCCAAGCGAATTTTTCGGCGCCAAGTTTCCCGAATCCAGCTGACCAGCCCGGCTCCAGCGAGGGATATGGCCAGCAGAACTCCCGGCCGGGTCCAACCAAGCAGGAGCAGCAGAGCCAGGGTAAGTAAAGCTCCGGCTGTCGGCAATATGTAGGGGCTGTAGGGGCTAGGCTTGCCCCGCCCGATCAATCGCCCAAGCAATCGAGACCAACCCGGGCCAAGCGCCAGGAGGGCGAGGATGGCCAGCAGCAGCGGCGCCGCGACTCGCTGGTAGTAGGACGCCCCGACGGTTAGTTGAGCCCCCAAGAGTCCGCTCAAAAGTGGTAAAAGCGTTCCCCAGAGAATCGCACCGACCAACAGCAAAATCAGCAGATTGGGCAGGAAATGCGGCTCGCGCAGCAGCTCTGGGGAGTTCAGCTCCCTCGTGGGCGCCCGAGCTGCCAGCAACCAACCACTGACCAGCAGACAGATCAGCAAAAAGCAGAACAGCCATGGCCCAAGTGGGCTGATAGCAAAGCTGTGCACTGAAGGCAGAATTCCGCTGCGAACGATGAAAGTGCCCATTACCGAGAGGAGGAAGGCGAGGACGATCAGTCCGGCACTCCAGCGGGAGAGCCGTGATCCCGAGCGGGGGATAACATGTAGCGCCGCGGTGACCGCCAGCCAGGGCATTAAGGCCACGTTCTCCACCGGATCCCAGCCGAAGTATCCGCCCCAGCCGAGAACGTGGTAGGCCCACCACATCCCGAGTAGCAACCCAGCACTCTGGAGTCCCCAGGAGATAAGCGCCAAGCGACGCAGCTGGGCGATCCAGCGACTGCCGCTACCTCGGGCTAACAGAGCCGCCACCGTCCAAGCGAAGGGAAGGGCAAAAGAGCTGTAGCCGGCGAGCTGGAAGGGGGGATGAATCAACATCCCGCCATCGCGCAGTACCGGGTTCAGCCCCAAACCATCCTGGGGGACAAGCAACAGCCGGCTGAACGGATTCTCGACGAAAACCAGCAGGAAAAGAAAAAACCCAACAATCGCGGCCAGCACCACCTGGGCCCAAGCCGCCAGCTGCTGATTGATCGATGCCCCGAAGGCAAGGGAGATCGAACCCAAAACACAGAGAACCGCCGTCCAGTAGAGCAGCGAACCCTCCTGACCACCGTAAAAAGCGGCCAGCTTCAGCGCCAGCGGGAGTGAGCGCTCGGAATGCTCGGTGACGTAGGCCAGGCTGAAGTCATTGGTAGCCAGGGCGATCACTAAGAAGAGAGAGGAGAAAAGGACTAGGGCGGCGGCCGTGTAAAAACCCCACCGCCCAAGACGAGTCATCAGGGCGGAGTTCCGGCAACCGGCGACAATCCCCACCCCGGCAGCAACCACCGCACACCCCCACGCCCCGAGCAGGCCAAGCGCACCAATCGGAGCTATCACGTCGGAGTCGGCGAGGCGGTAAACTTCGAGGGACACTTGGTTTGCAGCTGGGTAGCGTGAAAGATCCCACTCTGCCCTACCTCTCCCTCGGCCACCACCTGCACCCCCGGTTTGAAGATATCCGGCAAAGTACCCCGATATTCCACCGGAAGCGACTTCCCCGCCGCGGCCAGGTTGAATTTCACCATCAACCCACCTTCACTGCTCGATACCCCCGGTTGCACCACCCCCATAACTCGGACCGGGCCGGTCGAGTGCCTAGTCTGCAACTCGGCCACGGTAACGTAATACTCGGCATTGCTCCGAGTCGAGGAGTAGATAAGATAGCCCACTCCAACTAACAGAACCACAATCAGGGCTATGTACTTGGCCATTTACGCTCCGGTCAGCTGAAGATAGCGCAACAGCGCCTGGTCATCAAGCGGTCCCGCCTCCCGGGCCACTACCACCCCTTGGCGATCGATGAAGAAGCTCTGCGGCGGGGCACTCACCCCATAGACCGACACCATCTGCTCCTCCACCGTACCTAGA
>JBOHUW010000401.1:0-2092 GCA_050734895.1 Candidatus Dormibacteraceae bacterium
CTACTAGTATGAGTGGAACTTGGTCGGTACACTCCGCCGGGAACAGGCATGAAGGCCTCGGGATAACCCCACATTCCGTGTTCACTGATGTCCAGCCCCTCTATCTCCTCGGCGGGCGAGACCCGTAAGCCGACGGTTTTTTTGATCCCCCAGAAGACGGCGTAGCTGAGCCCAAACACTACTGTGGCGGAAGCCACAACCGCCACTGCCTGTGCACCCAGCTGATAGAGGCTTCCTGTGTAGAAAAGGCCGCCCTTTCCGACTCCGTTGAAGGCGGCGAGGGCCGGAGTAGTGAAGAGACCGCAGGAGAGGGTGCCCCAGATTCCGGCGAGTCCGTGGGCGGAGAGACAGCCTACCGGATCATCCAAGCGGCGATCGATCAGCGGAATCGCCAGCACTACGATTACCCCGGCTACCGCCCCGATGATGATTGCCGCCCATGGCTCAACATAGCCAGAAGGGGCGGTGATCGCCACCAGGGCGGCGATCGCTCCATTCCCGATCATACTCACATCGAGAGTTCTGCTCACCAGGTAAGAGACGGCCAATGCGGCCACCGCTCCAGCCGCCGCTGCCAATTGGGTGGTAACCGCAACGTCGGCGAAGTGGAGGCCGGTGGCATTCAAGGTGGAGCCGGCGTTGAAGCCGAACCAACCAAACCAGAGGATCAAGACCCCGAGCTGAGCCAAGGGCATGCTGTGGCCGGGAATGGCGTTGGTCTGGCCATGTTCGTATTTGCCGATTCGTGGGCCTAAGAGGAGCAGCCCGGCGAGGGCGGCGGTGGCGCCGGTTAGGTGAACCACGGTGGAACCGGCAAAATCTTGCGCTCCAAGTGTTGCCTGGAGAAAGCCGCCGCCGAAGAGTTGATGGCTGACCAGAGGGTAGATCAGGGCGGCAAAGGGGATGGCGAAGAGGATGTAGACGATGAATTTGGTGCGCTCCAACATGGTTCCCCAGACGATGGCTAGGGAGACAGCACAGAAGACGAATTGAAAGAGGAACTTGGCCGCCGCCGGCGCGGTGCTGCCGGCCATCGCCGGTAGGTTGAGCGTCGAGCCAGGCGAGAAGGTGGGGAAGAATACGCTTCCTCCGATGATCGGGAAGAGCCAGCCGGCGGCGACTCCAAAGGCCAGCCCGAATCCGACTGCCCAGTAGACAAGTGATGAGATGCCGAAGTTGACTAATACCTTGGCCACCACCGTGCCGACGTTCTTCATCCGGCTGAAGCCGACTTCGAGCATGGCAAAGCCGGCCTGCATGAACATCACCAGGAGAGCAGCGACTACCACCCAGATGGTGTCCGCTGCTACCGCTGCCACCTTGGCCGGATCGGGGGTGGCTAGAAAGAGATCAAGCAGCATAATTAATGAGGATTATGTTCGCAGATTTACGTTGGTTACGGGAAGCAATTGAGCTTTCTCGGTGCTGTCCGGTTTCACTCCACGCCTACTCGGTGGGGGCGATAATTGTTGATGCCCGCGGTGATCGGCTGAGTGATGGCTACTCGCGGGAGAAAGACGAGCATGTGCATGCCGAAGAGTCGGCGCTGGTCAAGCTGCGAACAGCAGATTCTCGTTTGCATGGGGCGACGATCTACTCTTCGCTGGAACCGTGCGGCGAGCGCAAGTCGCGGCCGCTTACCTGTACCCAACTGATTCTCCGCTCGGGAATTCGACGGGTGGTCTTCGCCTACCGGGAGCCTGATTTATTTGTCCGGCGTTCTCAGGGGGCGAAGCTGCTGGCGTCTGCTGGATTGGAGGTGATCGAGCTCTCTAGGCTGGCTGACCAGGTTATCGCTATAAATTCACATCTGAAGCTTGGTGAGGACGAGAGTTGGCAAAAGTAGGGTGCGGTGGATTTTAGTGCCCATGGGACGACGGAAGGGTCTTATCTTATCGGGCGAGGCGAGCCTAGCCCCTACGGAGATGGGCGAGACAGCAGAGTGGAGAGTTGCGAAATAAGTACGTGGATTGGTAGGGGCTAGGCTTGCCTCGCCCGATTAAGTTGGTCGTCTACCGATTTTTCCACACCTCATCAGCTTCCACCTCGGCCAACAGTTCAATCAGTTGGCCGACCCCTCGGCGGAGATTCT
>JBOHUW010000402.1:0-2080 GCA_050734895.1 Candidatus Dormibacteraceae bacterium
GCCTGAGGTGGAGGGACATGATCGTAGTAGCCGCCGTGTTCGTCATAGAACCAGATAAGCAGGGTGTGCGGCCACCCCTTGCCTTGCATGACGGCATCGATAACCTGGGCCGCGAAGCCCTCGCCAAGCTGGATATCTTGGGGGTTCTCTTCCGAGAAATTTTGAAAGTCGGGATCAACAATACTTACTGCCGGCAGGGTACCTTCCGCCGCATCCTTCCAAAACCGGTCGATCTGTTTGAGGTGGCGAAGACAGCGCCACATTCCCAGCGGGTATAGATCAGCGGTGAATTGAAGGTTGTCCTGGACCGCTTTGATCAGACTCGGAAATATACTGCCCAGCGCCAGCTTCAGGCTGCGCATGCCACGCAGCCCGCCGCCTCCCAAGAGCCGTTGGGCCAACACTCGCCAGGGTGTAACGTGGTGATAGTTGGTCCAGGAGATGCCGTAACGATCGAGGAGATCGAATATTGTTCCCCCCTTCGGATAATCAATTATTCCGGTCGGGATGTCGTCGATCAGTCCGTGGGCGGTGGCCGAGATCAGAAATCGCCGGTTGGGAAAGGTGGGACCCAGACAGGAACAAAACCAGTGATCAGCGAGAGCAAAGGTACGGGCCAGGCCGGCGTAGAAGGGCAGCTTGGCTTTGCTCCAGTACCCCATGGGCACCGTCGGATCCCGCTCTGGCATTAGCTGCTCGATGCTGCGCACGAATCCATTGTTGGTTCCGTCTCCATACTGGATGTGACTGGCCTTCCAGTTCGGGGTGGGATCTTCCGGCTGTTGCTTAGTAGAGGGGAAGGGATAAACGCGAACCGTAGCGCCATCCGTCCGGGAATTGGCCGAGATGGGCTGGCCATCAACCCCCGTTGGGAAACCATCTCCATGACCAAGCGTTCCCAGATAGTTATCGAAGGAGTGATTCTCCATCATCAACAGGACGATGTGCCGTATCTGGGGTAGCCGATCCGTCCCGACGGGGAGTGAGGGGTCGGGAGTCGTGCCTCCATCTCCAACCGAATCGCGTCGACGAAGATGCCAGCTTGCCACTGCCCGATCTATCGCTCGATGCACTTAGAGTATCTTCGCAGCTGTTTAGGAGTGCTGTCAATGCCTGCCTCAGCCCATTCTGCCTGTGTTTTGTTCGGAGTTCGACTATGAATCAACGCTTGTGAGTAGCCGTTGAAGCCATGCCCGCGGCGAGGGCGAAGATCGCAAAGCCTACGTTTTGGCCGCTAAGGTGGATGCGATCCGCTCCATCGCCAAGGGGCACTGATCGTTGAGTATGATAGTATGTGCATATGCAAAGAGCAACCATAACTCTGCCTGAGGATTTAGCAGTGGTAGTGAAAAGAAAGGCTCACCAAGCAGGACTTTCTTTCTCCGGCTTTATTCAAAAAGTCCTCAGCGAGAACGTTGGCCTTCAGAAAAAATCCCGTCCACTTCATTTCATTGGACTCGGGCGCAGTAAGTTTTCTGATACCTCAGAAAGGGTAGAAGAGATACTCGCCGAGGAGTGGAAACCCTGATCGCCATCGTTGACGCCGGGCCGCTCTACGCGGCGGCCGACCTTAATGACTGTAATCATGAAAGATGTGCAACGCTTTTTAGCCAGACCGATCTTCATCTGGTTATTCCCGCATTGGTGATTGCTGAAGTAACCTATCTTATTGCCAAACGGCTTGGAACGGATTCGGAAGCTCGATTTTTGGCTGGATTAGCCGAATATGACATCGAACCCCCTTCGGCTGAGGACTGGCCTCGCATTGCTGAACTGGTTAAAAAATATAGTGACTTTCCATTGGGGGGCACTGACGCTTCGATAATTGCCCTCTCTGAACGATTGGGGGTCTCAGTTATTATCACTACGGATCGGCGCCACTTCAGTGCAGTTCGTCCCCGGCATTGCCCTGCATTCGAGATCCTCCCTGAATAAACTCCGCCACCCCCGGCTGGCTCGCCGTCGAGCATGAATTTCCAATCGGAGAGCAGGTCGATCCGTTTCAGGAAGAACATTGAGCTGCTTCGATAGAGGTCACTGCAACACGCAGGGTGAAGGTTATGGCGAGAGCCGCTACAGC
>JBOHUW010000403.1:0-2045 GCA_050734895.1 Candidatus Dormibacteraceae bacterium
GGCCGACGCCGCTGTGCAGTTGGACCACGGCGGGCCCGTGGGTCGCACGGGCGTAGCCGTCAGCAATGCCAACCGCCACCGTCTCCTGAAGTGCGGCGACATACCGCACAGCCGGGCAGTCGGTGAGGGCATCGAGAAATCCCTGCTCAACGGTTCCCGGGTTGCCGAACATAAAGCGGATGTCGTCCGCAAGCAGCTGCTCGAAGAGGGCGAAGCGGCCGGTGCGGTGGCCCGCCGCCGTGCTGGTTACCGCCTGACCGATATCGACTCCGACGGGGGCGGTCATGAGCGGATGGCCGACTCGGCATCGGAGCTGCTGGCCCGGTCTGGACCGCGCCAGCCGTAGTAGCGGAGCCCATGCTCGAGCACCTCGACCAACACTTTGCCGGTGGTGTACGAGTCCCCGGTGGATCGCCCGGTGATGAACGGATAATCTGCGATCACCGAGATCTCGTGCCCGAAGTTTCGGTGGAACTGGCCGTCGGGGCCGACGGCGTCGCGCAAGATGTACTCGAGTGGGTACGGTGGTGGGCCGATGTTGATGTCGGTGCCGACGAAGCCGGTGCCGTCCTGGTAGTCGTACTCGATGATGTGCCCGGTGACGTGGCGCCCCCAGATGATGCTCTTTCGGTCGTCCTCATTACGCGCGAAAGCGAGGCAAGCAACGCCGTAGCATTCCGCGGCGATGGGCCGGTTAAGAACGTAGAAGATGAGGATCAACTCATGGAGACGATAGTTGTTGGCCAAATCAAGGAGTGGTCCACTGCCTCCCACGATGAGGATCGCATCGTACTCGCGCTCGATTTGGCTTTTGATCTCGTCCAAGCGGTTGTTATAGCTCTCCATCTCCCGTAAGTAGTTTGCCGAGCTGCGGTAGGGTCGCTCGGGTAGCCAGCCGGAGAGGTCGAGTGGGTTGTCGAGTCGGCCTGATTCGCTGATCTCACGAGTCCTATGAGCGGTTTCCTCCGAGGTCACGGTGCGGCCGAGTGGTGGGTCGATGAAGCTCGGATCCATGCTCGGCGGCAGCGGTAGCGGCCGCCTTCCTTTGTTCGTCGCGAAGATGACCTCATAGCCCTGTTTGTCCATGGCATCGAGGGGACCCACCAATTCCTCGCCCCAGAAGCCCCATTCCGAGAGAATGCAGAGGATCTTGCGTGACATGGATATCTGTCCTTCCTCCGATCGTGGCTCAATGTCACGCGGTTAACACGAGTGATCTAGCCACGGATTCCGGTAGGACAGCCGCAGACGTCATCGCATCAGAAGGTCAGTGGCTGTCATGCGATACAACTGCACGTTAGGTGCCGCGAACGGTCCCGAACACCGGGATTTCCCCTGGGTTTTAGGGTCGCAAACGAGGAAGCCGGCGCGAAGATCGGCCCACTGCCGTCGTCGACTCACCTGCAGGGCTGGACGCGGGTGGCGTCAGGGCCGGTCAGCCGTCCGGCACCACCTAGCGTTACCTCAGCGGTCCGGCACGCGGCGTCTTATTACCTGGGGGAAACCCTAGTGTTGGGCTCCGTATACACGCCTACAGTCCAGATGCTTGTCCGGCGTTACAGCTCCGTCGACCCGCGGATGGCAGTAGGTCTGGATCAATGGTCACTGCAGCGACCTGATTGAAGCGGCTTTCTCCGCAGGAGGAGCGAGGGAGATCTCGATGGAACGGTTCCTCCTCGTGCACGTTCCTGGGATTCTCCTCGGATTTCTGATCGTGGGCGTTGTGGTTGCCGCGAGCCTCGCCGGTCTGTTCCTTGTCCGCAGAAGGGTCGCACTCGCCACGCTGGAGCAGCACAATGACGTGGCCGGCTTCATCATCGCCGTCATCGGCGGCCTCTACGCAGTGCTCCTTGCCTTCGTCGTGATCAGCGTCTGGGATCAGTTCGAGGCTGCGAGGGCCGACGCTTCCCGCGAGGCGGATCTTGTCGGACTCCTCTACGCGGATGCAATCTTCTTCCCTGGCCACGCAGTATCCATAAGAACAGATCTGCGGGCGTACGCGCAGAGCGTTGTCGACGATGACTGGAAGGAGATGTCGTCTGATC
>JBOHUW010000404.1:0-2033 GCA_050734895.1 Candidatus Dormibacteraceae bacterium
AGTTGACGCAGCTCACGCTACGGACAATGGGGGCGCTGATGTCGTCATGCTTGCCACTGACGGCCTGTACACTTTAGAGGATCGGCCCTCTCTGCCTATCAGCAAAACTATTGGTGACTGGTCGCACGACGTACACGATTCGATGCTCTCTGTCCAGAGCGGTGTATACATGCTACCAGAGGATCTTAAGACACGGGGCGTCCCTGGCGTCAAGCTAGCGGAATACTACATTGATCTGTTAGCGGTGTGGATGCGGTGGCTCGATGACCCGGACCTCGCGGAGGGTCCGTCAGTTTGCATCCCTTTGCGACAGTTCATCGGATTGCGCCTCGCTGTCGCTCGTAATAAGCCTGAAACAGCGGGACAATGGGTAGACGTTCCGAAGCGAATCACCTACGATTGGGAGAGTAAGCGGACAGCATGGAAGTTGAAAGGGACTCGCCTTCTCACGAAACCCATCCAAGGTTCACTCGGTTTACGGTCGGAGAAGTATGACCGGATGATCGGTGGCGCCCGTGCCGCTGAAAGGCTCGTCCACGATGATCAGCCAGATTGGGCGGACACACTATGATACGATTGGTACCATTTCAAGCCGTTGCACAGTATACAGGTATACCATGTCCACTCTGTAAGGGTGAATGGGTGGAACACTGCGAGGACTGTGGAGCTTGCGATGATATGGAACATGATAATGTTTGTATCTATGTGGATTCGGATCTAACATGAAGATGAACGAGGTAACCGACCCGAATGATAAGGGCGAGCGGTACGTTGTGGAACAACTGTCAAGTTTCATCGGGCAGACCTCGCGGTACTGGGTTATCGTTGACCGCAACACGGGCGAGTTTATGCGCGGCAATAGGCAGCCGAATAACCGTAGCCGCCTGATATGGAAATCAACGCACGACGTGGCAGCCCTGACGTGCGCGGCGCTCAATGACAGGATCAAGCCTGCACTGATGGACCCTGGCACCGGCCCCGACGCTCCCGCGAGGTCCGTGGATGTCAACTCAATACGATTTAAGGGATCCGGTAGTCGCGGGCAGGCCCTTCCCGTGTTCGTCGCGTGCGCGGACTGCGGGCGCTGTCACCGTGCCCTCACCCGTTCGGAGCAGTGCCCTCACCCGTTCGGAGCAGTGTCCGAGCTCGGACAGCTAGGACAGCACCCGTCTGACGTGGGAAAATAGGTAGGACGTCCTAGCTAGGACACCACGCACAGTCACTACCCTCGGGTAATAGCGTCACC
Organism: Candidatus Dormibacteraceae bacterium; assembly: GCA_050734895.1. Classification (GTDB taxonomy): domain Bacteria; phylum Chloroflexota; class Dormibacteria; order Dormibacterales; family Dormibacteraceae; genus JBOHUW01. Next base: position 1,247 of record JBOHUW010000404.1, read on the forward strand.
CACACGTGGCCTTGCTTCTGTGCGATAATAGGACTATGACCACCGCCATCCCCGCCATCGACCGCTATCTAGCCCCTCAGTCTGACCGCCGCACCGGCATCTACCGTGACGACCTCTACCGCGCAGCTCACGAGGCAGGCGAATGGCGGCGCGACGGACCCAAGTACACTGCCGCCATCCTCGACGCACTCAGCCGCATGGGCGTCTCCTACCGCGACCTATCCAGTCACACGGGCATCACACTCAACACCGTCTCCCGGCTCATCCAGGCTCACCGGAAGGCACTGTAATGTGGGATGCGTTGCTCTGCCTGATGCGATTCTTCGCCGGTCGGGAGCTTAACGGGGTACAAAAGACCGACCGAACCTTCCTCGCTCGTGGCACCAAACTCCTACATCCTCACGCGCGGAAGCCCAAGAGGTGGTCATACTGGCCTGAGTGGATAATTCTATCTATCCGACTTAGCGTCCTTATTTTCCTAGTAGGATGTGTATGGTCTCTCACCATCACCCTCACAGCAACCGGCTCCATGCTATTCGTTGTTACCGGGTTGAAGTCGAAAAAACTCGTTAACGGTTTCCTTCTAGACCGTAATATCGCGACGCCATTATGGGAGGCTCTACTAGCTCACGGTATCCGTTTCCCCGGTGACACCCGTATCGACGACTGGCTGACCCTACCGACCAACTACCGAACTGACAAAAAAGCTCACGTCAAGTTGAAGCTCCCAACCTATTGGTCCGGTGACGCGAAAGAAAAGGAGACACTATTCCGTCTTGTGTCGCGT
>JBOHUW010000405.1:0-2020 GCA_050734895.1 Candidatus Dormibacteraceae bacterium
ACGTCACCCTTCGCGATGGGGCTCAGCAGGAGGGGTTGACCCTCTCTGTGGTCGACAAGCTGGCGATTGCCCGCCAGCTCGATGCGCTGGGAGTGGGGTTCATTGAAGGCGGCTGGCCGGGGGCGAATCCCAAGGATACGGAGTTCTTCCGGCGGGCGGCATCCGAGTTGGAGTTGACAACTGCCCAATTAGCCGCCTTCGGCTCCACCCGACGGGCCCACACCGCTGTCGAGCAGGATCCCCAGGTGGCGGCACTGCTCAATGCGGGCACGCCGGTAATCACCCTGGTTGCCAAGAGTCACGATCGCCATGTTGAGCTGGCCCTGCGTACCACTCAGCAAGAAAACCTGGCCATGATCGCCGACACAGTGATGTATCTCTCGTCTCAGGGGCGACGGGTCTTTCTAGATGCGGAACACTTCTTTGATGGCTACCGCGCCAATCCGGACTACGCTCTGGCGGTAGTAGAGGCGGCAGCATCGGCCGGAGCTGAGGCGGTAGTGCTCTGCGACACCAACGGCGGCATGTTGCCTGGACAGATCACCGAGATCCTAACTGAGGTGAGGAAGCACAGCCAGGCCCGGTTGGGCATCCACTGCCACGATGACGCCGGCTGTGGAGTAGCCAACACCCTGGCCGGGGTGGCCGCCGGGGCGACCCATGTGCAGGGAACGGCGAACGGTTACGGGGAGCGCTGTGGCAATGCCAACCTGTTGACGGTGATCGCTAACCTGGAGCTGAAGCTGGGCCACTCGGTGCTCCCCCCGGGCCGATTGGCCAATCTGCGCCGAACCTCCCAGGTGATCTCCGAAATCACCAATCTGGCCCCTAACTCACACCAGCCCTATGTGGGAGCCTCGGCCTTTGCCCACAAGGCGGGGCTGCACGCCTCGGCGGTGAAGATCGACCCCATGCTCTACCAGCACGTCGATCCCCAGCTGGTGGGGAACGGTACCCGTACCGTGATCTCCGAACTTGCCGGACGGGCCTCGATCGAGCTGCGTGGCCGGGAGCTGGGCTACGACCTCTCGAACGACCGATCGACCGCCACTCGGGTGGTCGATCGGGTGAAGGAGCTGGAGGCGAAGGGGTACACCTTCGAGGCCGCCGATGCCTCGCTGGAGCTATTGCTGCGCGCCGAAATCGCCGGATCGAGAGAGGAGTACTTCGAGGTCGAATCCTGGCGAGTGATCATCGAGCAGAAGGCGGGACAGCCAACCCTCAGCGAGGCGACGGTCAAGCTGCGGGCCTCCGGTCGGCGGATAGTAGTGACTGGAGAGGGAAATGGACCGGTTAACGCCCTCGACCGAGCCCTCCGGCTGGCGCTGGAACAGCTCTACCCTGAGCTGGCCAGCCTTCATCTAGTCGATTACAAGGTCCGCATCCTAGAGGGGGTGCAGGGAACCGCGGCAGTCACCCGGGTGTTGGTGCAATCCAGCGATGGGGAGAGGGAGTGGGGGACGGTGGGGGTGGATGAGAACATCATCGCCGCCTCTTGGCAGGCGTTGATTGAGGCGGTTACTTATGGGCTTACTCGTGATGGACGCTCGCATAAGAATGCCTCGCAACCGGTGTTGTTGCCTTGAGTTTGATCGCTGGGCCGACCGATGATGTCGAGCTGGAGTGGGAGACGATGGGAGTGGATGAGAATATCATTGCTGCCTCCTGGCAGGCGTTGGTCGAAGCGGTTGCTTATGGACTTATGCGTAGTGAACGTCCGTCCGGCGTCCGCCTCTCTCCCGCACAATCCTATCTTGTCGAGGCGATTACTGATCCGCCCGATTGATTCTTATGTTGATTAGGAGAAGAAATTATGAGTAACGGAACGAATGAAGGCGATGGCAGTAAAGACGGGAAAGGATCACCTGCAGAGAAGGATAGGGAGGAGATTGCCCGGATGAATCTTTCAGGTACTGAGTATGTGGACTTTGCAAGTTTCTGAGGAGCTCAAGCGGCCTCCGCCAATACGTTGAGAATGGAGTTGGAAATTTCGGATGGTAAGGCATGCAGGCCGGTTGTG
>JBOHUW010000406.1:0-2020 GCA_050734895.1 Candidatus Dormibacteraceae bacterium
GATCGGAGTGAATGTAGCGAACCCGAATCTGTAACTCCTTCAGGTAATCGGTTAGATCTTCGGCAAAGCGCTTGGTCAAGGTGGTCACCAGCGAGCGCTGGCCCTTGGCTGTCCGCTTGCCGATCTCCGATACCAAGTCGTCGATCTGCCCCGGGCTCGGTCGCACCTCCATCGTCGGATCAACCAACCCGGTCGGTCGAACCACCATCTCAGCCACCTGGCTGGCCCGCGCCAACTCGAAGTCGCCCGGAGTAGCGGAGACGTAAACCAGCTGATTCACCCGTTCATCCCACTCCTCAAAGCTGAGTGGACGGTTGTCAAAGGCGCTGGGCAGTCGGAATCCATACTCCACCAAGGTTGCCTTCCGGGAGCGATCGCCACCCAACATCGCTCCGATCTGGGGAATCGCGATGTGTGACTCATCAACGAAGACCACCGCATCCTCGGGCAGAAAGTCGAGCAGGGTATTAGGCGAGGAGCCGGCCGGCCGCTGGGCCATATGCCGGGAGTAGTTCTCCACGCCGGCGCAGGTACCTGCCTCGCGCAACATCTCGATGTCGAACATAGTCCGCTGACGGAGCCGCTGGGCCTCCAGCAGATTGCCCTGCTGTTCGAACCACTTGCAACGCTCCTCTAGCTCCTTTTCGATGTCGGCCACTGCCAACCCCATCCGAGCTCGAGGGGTGATGTAATGCGAGGCTGGAAAGATCTTCAGCTCCTCTCGAGTCCCCAGGATCTCCCCGGTGACCGAGTCCAGCTCCCGAATTCGGTCGATCTGGTCACCGAAGAACTCCACCCGATAGACCTTCTCCTCACTCGCCGGCACCAAGTCGACCACATCACCTCGAACTCGGAATCGGAGACGAGCCAGCTCGTAGTCGTTCCGCTCATAGAGCATGTCGGTCAGCTTGCGGAGGAAGATCTCCCGCCGGATCGACTCCCCCACCTTCACCTCCAGCGATTCGCCAAGATAGTCTTCCACCGAACCGATACCGTAGATACAGCTGACACTGGCGACCACGATCACATCGCGGCGGGTGAGGAGAGAGCTGGTCGCAGCGTGCCGCATCCGATCAATCTCCTCATTGCGGCTAGAATCCTTCTCGATGTAGGTATCGCTGCGCGCGATATAGGCCTCCGGCTGGTAGTAGTCGTAGTAGCTAACAAAATAGTGGACCGCGTTCTCCGGAAAGAGGCGTTGGAACTCGGCACAGAGCTGCGCGGCCAGCGTCTTGTTCGGGCTCAACACCAACGCCGGACGCCCCAACTCGGCGATCGCCCAGCCCATGACGTTAGTCTTGCCGCTGCCGGTCACCCCCAGCAGAACCTGCTCCCGCATCCCTTCCAGGACGCCCTTTACAACCTTGTCTACGGCCGGCCCCTGATCCCCTTGGGGGGCGAAGGGGGATTGAATCTGAAATGAACCGGGCACTGATTGAATATTACGACGGTCAGTATGCTCCAAATAGAAGCTTGCCCTCCATTAGTGGACATTTTTGTGGAGGGGCAGTAGTTCTAGTACCCTTCGATTACATGCCAGACGCCTGACACATCACAAAGAACCAAAAGGCACAACCGCTTCAACTGGCTGATCTGTCACAGCAGCTATGTATTCGAAGTCGCGATCATAATGAAGCACAGTGAGTTCTGCACGCTCAGCCACAGCAGCGAGGACCAGGTCGGCAGCTCCTACTGCACGATGTAACCCTTTTTTAGCTAAGAGCAACATCACCTCGACTGCTCGCTCAAAATCAGCTTGATGAGTAGCTACCAGGGGAAGGGAATGGACCAGCATGTCATGCATCTTTAGGGGGTCGAGAGCGCTAAAGATCGCTTCAAGCTCAAAAAGACCACATCGACCAACCCTACTCTCTTGCTGAAGATTTAGAAAATATTCAGCGACTTTTGGGATGCCCAGGCGAGCGTGAACACTATTGTCAAGCAAGTGGGTTAATCGGCCCACGCCAGCCTCTCGACTTCCTCATTTGTCAATTCGATCCCCCCCTCTTGGACGAGACGG
>JBOHUW010000407.1:0-2017 GCA_050734895.1 Candidatus Dormibacteraceae bacterium
TCTCGGAGCGCGGCGCGGGACAGTGCGATGACCCCCTGCGGGTCGTGGCGCATCCACGCCAGATGACCCTTGAAGGACAACGCGAGCGCTGTCAGGTCCGGGTCGTCAATCTCCACCCCGATCGCGAGAGCCGCGTCGAGTTCAGCTCGGGCATGACCGGTGTGCCCAGTTTCAGCGAGCAGCCACCCGAGGTACTGATGCAGCTCCCCGGTCAGCGCAGCGACCTGATCACGAACGGATGGCGAGCATCGGCCAGCAAGCTGGGGGCTAGTGCGCAGTTGCTGCGGATGCCGGGCAGCACAGCCGCAGAACCGATCCGGTCCTCAAGACGGCGAGTGGCGGCGAGCAAGTCGGCGAGAGCGCAGACGGTAGCGGCATCGACGCATCGAGGGTGCCGACCGGCGCGGGCCACCCGATCACGACCCTCCGGGTCAGCGGGCACTGCTCCAGCTCGGGAGGATTCCACCCATTCCCTCCAGCCGCGATGGTAATCACATGATCCCGAACAAGGAGGATGCCGCCCGAGCGCTCGCGACCTGCTTCCTCGTCAACGCAGATGCAGGCAACAACGCCGCGAACGATGAGCTCATCGCCGAGCTGCTGCGCCACCAGCGACGCCTTCGCGAGCAGCAGATCACCACCTTCCGACCGATGTGGAGGCTTTGCATGGACATCACAGCCGGCCGGTGGGGTGTACCGGTCGCACCCCATGACACATTGCCGTCCTGCTCAATGGTCCTCACCTCAGGCGGGCCGCTCGTAGCGAAGATCACCAGCCTGGAAGGCGTCCTGTACGGAAAGGTCACCTACGTCACCGACGACGGCTCACCGCGCTACTGGGGAACATGGACGCACTTCCTCGGGCAGACATGGCAGCGGACCCTGAATCTGCCCAGCCCTCTGTATGAGCCGCTGATCACCGCACGCCAGCCCAGTACTCTCGTCCAGCGCCTTGGCCGAATCGCCCGTATTGACCCCGCCACGATCGTCGCCACCATGTCCGCCCAAGACCCGGTGCTGCTTGCCGAATATGCCAAGGTGCTGGACCTGCTCGCGACGTGGTGCGGCGTCGACCGGAGTGCCTTCGGAATATACGGGTCGGCTCACTCTGCGACCGCCATCCAACGTCGAGCGTTCGAACTGAGCAGCGCCCCGATACCACTAACCCTGAAGTGAAGCAGACAGACCAAACCGGCCTCAAGAACAAACCCTCAGCTCAACAGGTGGTAAGCCGCCCAAGATCACGAAACTTGGACTTAAGGCAAACCTGACTCATTTTTCCACGGCTTAACGATAGATATGTTTTCACCTACCGTGACCGCACGCTCGGCCTCCCACATATCAATCTGGCATCCGAGAGTGAACTCAAGATGATGAACTATCAGCGTTGTGATAGATTGGTCATCCCACGGATCGATTAGTATTTTGCGAGTGTCGAGAGGCAGCAGATATGTATGATCCTCTTCTCCTGGAGCCGGGGGTCCCCACGCGAAGGAAATGATTAGCACAGTATCGAAAAGCGACTTGAAGCCATGCCCGTCCTCTTCTATTGTAGGCTCGATCAAGCCCCTTTTTCTATCTTTTCCCACGAGTAATGCTCCCGAACGTGTTCTGCAAATTTCGCGGTTAAATGTGAACTCACGGAAACTCTCCTTCATTCGCTCTGTCAGCGCTGGGTCCGGATCATTTTGACCGGCCCTGCCGGAGGATCACGGTGTTTCGAGTGAATCCTGAACGGCGGAATGGCAGAGGTAAGGCGCTTTTGCTCCAGGATAGTTCGTATTTATTCCAGTGTCTGCCGGGCAGGGAACCAACCTCGCGGGACCCACGGGAACATCTGCGTCGGCCGTGCCGTCGGTTACGGTTGTAGCTACCAGTCCGGACATCACCACAGCGACCAGCGATGACGGTTTCATATGCTATTACCTCCGATTCGCAGCGAGGAGGTGACGGCGGTGTTTATGGCCGGGCGATGGCGCCGGGCATCGGGTAGATCTCGTAAGTGGCCAGTCCAGAG
>JBOHUW010000408.1:0-2015 GCA_050734895.1 Candidatus Dormibacteraceae bacterium
GTTTCGGAGGTCACCTCGAACGCTGTTATCCGTAAGCTCTCAGCTTATGGGATCCTGGCGCAAGTAGGCCACAAGAAGCGGCATCGTCTCTTTGAGTACCGGCCCTATCTGAATCTCTTCTCTGATGAGGCGTTCAAGCGGCGAGTTGCGGCGGGATTCGAAGCAAACTAGTGCAGCTCTGCATGACCAATCCCGGCGGGCAGGTCATCGTTCGTCAGTCTTCTCTATTCTGCGCTATCGACCAAGCTCCCTCGACAGCCACGATTTTCTCGAACCAGTAGGCGGCAAGTGGATTTTTGTTGTAAGCCGGGATCGGCTCGTAGCCTGCGGAGCGGTAAAGGCTAAGTGCCTCGGGCTGGTTCTGTCCGGTGTTGAGACGACACCGTTGATACCCCATCCATCGAGCGAGCTCTTCGAGGAAGCGAAGTAGAGCACGGCCGGTGCCCTGACCCTGGTTCGACGCTTGCACAAACATCGACTTGACTTCGCAAATTTGCTCATCGAGCCCGCGGAGTCCTCCACAACCTATAGGAACGCCCTGCTCATCAATAGCCACAACGAATACCCCTCCCGGCGCATCGACCCCATCGGGAACATGTTGCGAGCCATAAGGAGCAGCGTCTCCGTAACGCTGCTTCATTTCCATCCCGTAGGCATCCAAGATCCTTCGAGCATGTTCGCTCGGCGGGTCTATTACGGCAAGTCTCACAGTAACGAGTATATGAACGGCTCTGCTCATCGCCCATCAGGGCGCTAATATCAGCTGGTGCTCGTTCAAATCCCCTGGTTGCGAGAGCAGATTGCTGGCACACTCTCCAACTTCCCCGCAGCTCACGCCGAAATCGTAATCGAGGCAATTCTCTGGGCAGAGATGACCGGCAAATCCATGCAAGGGATCATCAAGCTCACTGGTACCGAGCCCATTCAAGATGTCGTGCCCCGAGGCGAGATCGAAGTTCGTGTAAGGAAATGCGCGGCAACAGTCGAAGGAAACGCGAACCCTTCGCCTGTCTCATCCTCGATCGGCATGCGCGAAGCCATCCGGCTGGCGGACATGCACGGTATTGGCGTCGCAGGCATCAACGGGATCTACTCGAGCAACATGACGCAGTCGCATTATCTGTACCAGATTGCGGAGGCGGGTTATGTCGGCTTTATGTGCAGTCGTTCGCCGGCTGTTCAAACCGGCTTTGGCAGCATCGATCCGCATTTCGGAACCAATCCATATAGGCTTTATGAGACGCATAGCAACGATTTGATTCGGGGTGATTATCAAGTCGTCTTCGTATGGAACTGGTCTGGTTTTATCATGACCGACGCATGGATTTACCAGCCGAACTTCATGACGCCTGCCATCAGCGGAGTCCGTTTTCCCGAGAAATGCCACCTATACAAAGACATGCATACCTACCCAGTGGTGGGGCTCGGGGGCAACTCCGTTGTCACAGTCGGTCGCGAGCAAGAGCACAGCTGGAAGTACGACTCAGTTGAGGAATACGTGGATCGTACAAAGTCCATGCCTGATTTTCCTGATGGCTTCACGCCATTTGAAGAGTACTGATGCAGCCGATCAAGCCACAAAATGATAGGGATGACCTCTCTCACCCTTCTTGATCGAGACGACCGATTCTAAGCAGAAACGAGGGGCGAGCCGCGGTTCGCCCCTCTATATCCCCCGCACCCGCATCGAGTCTTAAATCAAAACTTTGAGTAGCATCATCACCGGACTGAAGGAGCTGAAGTCAAATCCTCGGCCACCACCCATCGAGCCCAATCCCAACTGACCAAGTCCCATTTGATTGATCAAATCAGAGCCCCCAAACGAACCCAAGCTATCCATTTTCCTTCTCTCCCTTCCCTTTGTTTGTGAGTTCGACAATCGGAGTGATCGCCGAAATAACCCAACGCTTGAAAGTTCAACGGCGCCAGACAAAGATGGTAACGATAAAAATTTTCCCGGCAGCAGCTTCTTATTAAAGTGACCGAGCCAGATACAGCTTCAATGCCTCCCGGGC
>JBOHUW010000409.1:0-1961 GCA_050734895.1 Candidatus Dormibacteraceae bacterium
TCTGAAATGGATTGAGGAGCAGGGCATGAAATCCTTCTTCAGGCGGGACTGCCACTACATTTTCAAAAGCAGGATAAGCAAGGTGGAAGAACTCGACCCGGCGTTACAAGTCCTGATGAATCATGGGTTCTTGGCTCGTCGGCAGCCAATGGAGCGCAGTGGCAGGGGGCGGCCGGCTGGTCCAATCTTTGAAGTTAACCCCAGGGGACAAAAACCACGTAATCCACAAAAAACATGATTCCTGCCTATTTTGTGGTTTTTGTGGATTATGTCCCTAGGTTTGCGATCGGATGTCGAGGGTGGACGAGAGTAACAGCGATGATATGCTCGTCCGCTTCATGTCCGCGCAAAGCAAATAAACTCACGTCAGGCATAAATTAGCAAAGACAGGTTCATCTAGCGCAAGGAGATAGAACAAATGGCTGATAAGAGAGGGCCCAAACCTGGTCCAGCTCAATCTGGAGTGACCAGGAAAAGTTGGCAAGTGAGACGTGCAAACCAGGCAGAACAAGCCGAAGTTGATTATGCGAAGTGGAGGGAAGAAAATGGACTCCCACCGCTTGATAGAGATGATAATGAAATTGAATTGTAGTATTACAAGACAACTGGACGGCGGGATTCTGTAACTTCTACGAGAATACTTAACCCAGCTTTAAGCTACTTCCACCCTTGGGGCCGCTTGAGGATCATCAACCCCACCGTAGTGTCGAAGAACCCCTTCTCGTGAGTTTGAGAAGGCGGAATGATATCCACCAACTCCCAACCGTCATCCCCATAGTTGGCCAGATCGCCTAGCATGTACCGATCGTCCGCCGAAGACTTCTTCAGCTCTTCTACTCGGTAATCCCAACGGACGTAATTAATCATTGATGGATACCAGAATAGCCATTCATCCTCCTTTTTTGGAAGCTGTGCATTGGTGATTCTGGGCTAGTAAAAAGCTGCCGCTCAAGGGTCCCGTCATACGATCGGTCAACCTCGGGCGACTTCCGCCAGCTACTGCCGACTCCAATTAGAGGAGTCAGGATTATCATTAAAACATGGCTATCGAACCCATCTCTGATCCGATCGATGACGATATTCAAGAAGCCTTGAATGATTCAGCCTTCCGAACGGACCTGGAGCAATTTTTATCTTCCGAAGAGCAAGGTGAAGAGGAGCAAAGCTATACCACTGCAGAAGTTAGAGAGTGGTTGGCTGCTGAGCGACAGAGAAGCGGGTCCCCTTAATTACCAAGGCTGAGCCGGGAGCTTCAATTTTGAGGGCTCCCCTCATAGTGGAGTTTGGAGGTTTTTGAGGTAGAGGTGAGCGTCTGAGGGGAGCGAAAACGTTCGTTCCCGAAGAAGGCCCTCTTGTGGCAAAATGTTGATGTTCAACCAACTAACATCCACCATCAAGAGGGACGAGCCATATGCTACCCGACCGGCAACATAAAGGCAAGCAGAATCGAGCTGGAGTTCGCTTGATGGTGGGCCACGAGGTCCTAACTACATGCTTGCTCCAACATCCTGGCAACTCTTCCTCAACGTCTTCGCACCCTGCTTCACCGCTCCCGGAGGGTGCCTGTTCGTCCAGTTGGTCACAGCCTGGGCCTTGTGCCCTGGCCGCCGCACCCTAACCCGGCTGTGGAGTGTTATCCCGGCGCCTGTTCGTCGCGCATACAGCACCTATGCCCGCTGGGTACGAGAGGGGAAATGGTCGATGGACGAGATTTGGCGTTGCCTGCTCAGCTGCCTTGTAGACTACTGGGTCCGCAGTGGAGTCATCGAGCTTGTGCTGGATGACACCCTCATCCACAAGACTGGGCGCAAGGTTGATGGCGCGGGCATCTTCCGAGATGCAGTGCGCTCCACGGCCAGCTACACGGTGGCTGCCTGGGGCCTCAACATCATCATCCTGGCCCTGCGTATCAACCCGCCCTGGAACGGCGAGCCCCTGGCCCTGCCGATACTGGTCCGAGT
>JBOHUW010000410.1:0-1961 GCA_050734895.1 Candidatus Dormibacteraceae bacterium
GTGCAGGGTTGGTGGCAGCGAGTCGGCCAATTCGTAAGCCAACCCTGGGCCCACCCGGCCGTGACCAATCGACCGGCACCTGAACCGTCTCACACTGAGCTCCGGCAACCACATCAGAACAGCTTGCGAAGGATCCGCTCGGCCCAGCGGCCCCAGCCACCGTGGCAGTGGTCATCATGTAGCTCGCCACTAACGCCACCGCGGCCGTCTTTCGAATTGAACCAATCATCGCTTAAATTTATCAGAATAACCAAGCACTTTTACACTTTAATGGCTAATTATCTACAAATTGATCCGTTTTTCGCCGGAACAACTCCCTAAGGAACAGTCCCCACCTTGACCAGATTGGTCTGTCCAGATTCTCCCACCGGAACCCCGGCAACCAAAACCACCCGGTCGCCGTGCCGCACCAATCCCGCCTCGAGCGCCGCCTGGGTGGCGTTAGCAACCATCGCATCGGTGTCCCCACCGTGCTCCGCCTGCAGCGGAATGACACCGGAGTAGAGCGCCGAGCGGCGGAGGACACTGCTGTGTGGGCTAGCCGCAATCACCGGTGCCGAAGGTGAAGCCTTGCTCACGCGCAACGCCGTCTGACCAGATTCGGTGAAGGCGATGATTGCCCGGGCCCGCACCTGCTCGGCAACCCCTGCCGCGGCGCGAGACATAGCCGCACTCACCGAATTCCTCGCCGGCCAAGCGGGATGCTCCCGCTTGTAGCTGGGGTGTCGCTCGGCGGAGAGGCAGATCCGCGCCATCGCCTGCACCGCCTCCACCGGATTGGCTCCGGTTGAGGTCTCCTGAGAGAGCATCACCGCATCGGTGCCATCCCAGATCGCATTTGCCACATCCGAGGCCTCCGCCCGCGTCGGGCGGTTGCTGGTGATCATCGATTCCAACATCTCGGTGGCGGTGATCACCGGCACTCCGGCCCGGTTGGCTTGATCGATGATGTCCTTCTGGGCCGCCGGAACCTCGCCCAGGGTAAGCTCCACCCCCAAATCTCCCCGCGCCACCATCACCGCGTCGACCACGGCCAAAATTTCTCGCACGTTATGCAACGCCTGCGCCCGCTCTAGCTTGGCTACCACCGGAGCTTTGACTCCGGCAACGTCCATCGCCCGGCGGAAGGTTCGCACATCCTCCGCCGTGCGCACAAAGGAGAGGGCAACGTAATCGAAATTCAGCTCCGCCCCCAGCTTGAGATCTTCCAGATCCTTCTCGGTACAAGCCGGCATATCCAGCGGCCGACCGGGAACGGCCACCCCCTTTCGCTCCCCCAACGTCCCGCCCCGCGTCACCTGACAGTCGGCATCCTGACCATCAATGGCCTGTACCCGCAATTCGATCTGGCCATCCGCCAGAAGTACTCGATCGCGGAGACGGAGTGCGTTCAGAACCTCCTGATGACTGACCGCTATCAATGATTCGTTACCCACCACGGCGCGGCTAGTTAATCGCAGTGTCTTGCCCCGAGCCAGCCGCACCGTCGGAGTACTCAGCCGCCCAGTCCGGATCTTAGGGCCCTGTAGATCCTGGAGGATGGCGATATGACGGCCAGAAGCCGCGGCCACCATCCGCACCGTCTCGACCAACCGACGGGCGGTGGCATGGTCGCCGTGCGAGAAGTTCAACCGCGCCACGTCCATTCCGGCGCTGATCATCCGGCGCAGAACGGTAGGCGTACAGCTGGCCGGACCTAGGGTGCATACGATTCTGGTTCGCCTCACTAGTTTGCCTCAACCAGGATCGATTTCATGTGCGCTGAGTAGTCTAGCTCCGCGGCTTTGTCGGCTGCGGGCCTCTCCCTTAATGATGCAGAAATGAGATGATGCCTATTCCGATTATCATGGTTCCCGCTCCTAACTTTTCTCGGATATGCATACGCTCCTTGAATAGAACTACGCCCAACACACTCGAGATGAGAGCAGTAGAGTTGCCAAGAGCGGCCACGACACCTACAT
>JBOHUW010000411.1:0-1958 GCA_050734895.1 Candidatus Dormibacteraceae bacterium
TCGTAAGACTCTCGGCTGGATTACTCCTGCGCAGGCTTTCAACCGCTTAATATCAGACCCCAATCACCCATTTGTTGCGTCGACCCCTTGAGATCGCCCTCCTATTGTTGCCACTATTTACTTTTCTCATAGAGAAAATTATTACAAGGCAAGCTATTACTAGAACAATTCGAGAGATATAGCCAGCCGGTTGGGACCAGGTAGGAATACTCATACTCCAGACATTAATTATCCAGTGGATGCCGATGACTAGCAGTAAGAAGATAACCGAACGACCATAGGCTAGAACGGAGAGCTGAGCGTAAAAAAGATTTAGGATGAATGTCAGGACGCAGTGTAGAATTTCGATTCCATACAAGCGGAATAAGGGATAGAAAAGTAGCACACCAGTGAAGCCAGGCGGGAAGCTAGAATTGACAGGGAATATTTGGGGGGCGACTAGGGCTACCAATACCTCCAGAGGTAGACCCAGAGCATGGACAAATGCCTGCGCTTCCCCATATCCCAGGCCAGCCAGCAATGCCCCATTCCAATTCCGGTTCTCCCGCATAGATGTCCCGGCCCGCCAACTCAGGTAACGAGAACCCTCCTCACTGATGGCAAAAATTCCAGCTGTTACTACTAAATAAACCAGTGGATTGTGCGGACGATGGAACCAGGGATGAATCAGAAGGTAGAAAATAGGCAGTTGAACGGCCAAGGTAAGTAAGTAGAAAGCAGCAGAAATGAAAAAGATGCGGAGGGGTAGCGAAAAACGATTTTTTAGCAGAATCGCTACGGTAATCGGGCCAGCCCAACAGACTACGATTAAGAGGATAAGTCCAGTTAAGTTCTGAATATTCATCTGTTATCTCAGCTAGAGGGGCCATCTAGTTTCAGGACGAGGCAAGCGCTATCGTCCTTCTCTTGATTCCCATCAAACCACTGGGCACAAAACCTTGTATCTGGATGAAAATTGGCATGGATGGCCGGGAAGTTGTGTATCTCTGCGCTTTTAGCCACGGTACAATCATCTGCCACTCGCCCGCTCTCAAAGGGGGCTTGGAATACATACCCGCTTTCAATATTTTTGACCCTAGTAATCTCATCACCTTGAGGGTCGGAGAGGCTAACTACCGCTCGGGGATTGCAAACCTTGGTCGGATAATTTGCTTCCCGAGCTACCCAAAACCAGTGGACATGAACCTTCCCATCTACTCCAGCGGGAACTTCAGTGACATAAAGACACGTTCGCACGCCAGCGTTTGTGGATGGCTTGCTGCAGGCTTTGGTTGCCGAGCCCATATCCATTGACGCATAAACCGGAAGAGCTCCCACCCCCGCCTGTAGTCCAAATGTGCCTAGTGCAGCAACCGACAGTAAGAGCAAACGAAATCCATGGCCCCGAAGGGCAAGCAAAATACGCAATTTACTCCTCCTCCCCAAAATCTACCCCTCCTCTCTAATATAGAGTAGCAGGTAGAAGCTCGGTTAACAAAGCAAATGTAAATCCGGGCTGAAACAGTGCCACCACTACTGTCCTGACGCATTAATTTTATTGCATGTAAGTAGTAGGATCGACGAGAATCGATGGATGCGAGGAAGAAAGGCCGTGGAAGTGCGGCCAACCGAAGCAGAAAGAGACCGGTTCGTAAGCTGTATCCCTACCTTGCCTTCTGGCTTGCGGTTCTCTATTCGGAGCTCACCCAGATCGAAGCTGGACAGGGACGTGCTGTCTTGCGGCGGCGTCAGGGACAGTGGGAACGGCATCTGGGTTGGATGTTCGAGGAGGCCGCCCGGCTTCACGCCATCCGCCTGAGCCGGGAGGGTAGATTGCCAGAGGACATGATCGTGGGTCGTTGGTGGGCAGTAAGCGGTTCTCAGTGCGAGGTCGATGTGCTGGGCATGCGGGGCAGCCAGACTCACCTCCTCGGCGAGGCCCGCTGGCAAGCCCAACCCCTTAGCAGGCGAGATCTGAC
>JBOHUW010000412.1:0-1946 GCA_050734895.1 Candidatus Dormibacteraceae bacterium
GATGGAGCCCGGTAGTAAAGCTGAATTTTGGGGTTACGGCCAGTGAATTATCGTCGATATCCCTTGCCTCACTCTCCAGAGTTAGGGAGTAAGTGGTGTTAGCTCTGAGGGTGCCGGTGGGAATAACAACTACTTGACTGACATCGCCAGGTTGGGGGGCAAGTCGGAAGGGGGTGGAGGGGCTGAGCTTTATGGCCATCGCCAGGGAGTTCAGATCCATCTGTCGGCTGAAGTTCAACAGGATATCAGTGCTTGGATCTACGGTCGAAGATTTATCTTCAGGGGTTGAGGAGTTCAGGGTAGGAGAGTTTTCGGTTTTGAATTGCCAATGATGGCGGAGTGAGTTGCTGGATCCCTCAAGGTCCCGGTATCCTCCTTCCAAAATGGCTTGATATTCGGTTGTCGTAGAGAAGAGGGCGTGGCTGATCAGCGCGGTCTTCGAATTCGGCCAGGAGATTGTGACCCCGGAAGTGGATGGTTCGAGGTGGAAATGGCTGGCCACCGAGCCCTGATCCATGGGCTGATCAAAAACTATCCTGAGTGGGGCTTGGGTAGAGGTCTGATAATTCCCGGGAGCCGGTGAGACGGAGACAATTTGGGGTGAGCTTGTACACCCTCCGATTAAAGTTGGAAGCAGGAGCAGCCCAACTATTAAGAGGGGATATGCGAATCTAGGACCGTGCAAATAGCTGGTATGGAGCTATTGGAGATGGCCGTAAAGTAGAGCCCGCAGCTCCCCCGCCAGCTCCTCTAATCGAGCGGTGTCAACAAAGAGGATTGAGACTTGGGGGATTTGATCAATGGCCGATTCGATTCCACTCTGAGTTCTATCTGCTCCACCCAGAATTTCTTTAACCTTCCGCGCCCGATTTCCCAGAGCCTGTTCGGTGGATTGCTGAAGCTCGCCAATTACTGCTTCCCAATCGATCGGAGGTTTGGCCGAATTGATGGAACTTCCCTGCTGCATTAAATGGGCAGGATCCACCGGTCGGCCGGCGGGTGGAATTCGGTTGACGGGTGGAGTTGGTAGAGGCTGGGAATTTGGGATGCGGTCCATGACCGGGGCCGATCGTGGTTTGAGTTCGCTCTCGTTCAAGGTGATAGGTGGTGGGGAGGGAGCAGAGAACATCTGTCCGCCAAGGAGTTGATTAACGTCCAATGGGTGGGTGGGAAGACCTTGTGAAGCCTTGACTTCGATCGTGGCGTCAGGATCGTCGCAGAGGACCAGCACCGCATCGGGGCTATCTGAAACTTCGCGGGATTCGGTGGTATATGCCCCGGCCAGATCTCCATCGGCCAGAATTATTACTCCCATTCCGTCTCTGGAACGGACGATCATCGGGCCATTGTGATTTCGCTGTAAGAGAAATTCCATAAGCGCTCGGGCGTCCGTCCAGACGGCATAAAGTTCGGCGTAGAGCGGCTCTGCCGTAGCCATCTGGTAAAGTCCCTCAACCAGCTCTGGGCTGATGCTGATTACATCTACCACGCCGTCGCCGTCCGTCACCTCCTGGTTGAATTTGATCAGGGCAGGTGAACCCTGCTCTTGGTGTTGATCCTGACTGGAGTCGTAGACACACTCCATAGATTGGCCATCCCGGTAGAAGATGAGGCCAGTAGAGTTATCGCTTTGGAGTCGGACATAACCGGTGTAACGGTCTCGTTCCAGAGTCTTCAGCAAATTGGGAAAGTTGATGAAAGAGGACTTCAGGGTGTCATAGACGATGGTGCCCTGAGGAACCGGAATCGGTTGGGGGGTTCGCCGGGATTGAGCTTTGGCCGGTCGGGGTGGATCTTGATCCTGGGCTGGAGCTTCGGGAGCTGGAGGTGGTGGGGAGGATTGCGCGTTGGGATTCCAGCCGTTGCCGGCAACCGGGGTGCGCTTGGGTGGGGCTTGCCGAATCGGCTGACGCTCGGGCAGGCTCCGGGGTGAGACGGCGGTCGGG
>JBOHUW010000413.1:0-1929 GCA_050734895.1 Candidatus Dormibacteraceae bacterium
ATGCGCAGATGGGAACGGCGCTGATCCGATCGTTGAGCTGAAATATTCGGGGACCGGTGTGCAGAACAACACCGGCCAGGAATCGCTCTCCAAGTTCGTCGCGAAGCCACATTAAATGTCTCGCGTCGCCTAGCCCCACCGCAGCCTTGGACTTGATCTCTAGAGCTACTATGCCACGTCCCATAAGTTCGGCCACAATATCGATTTCGTGACGCCCGTTCTGTTGGCGAAGGTGATATAGCCTAGGACGACGTGGTGAGATTGCCAGTTCCGCACGGAGCTGAGAGACAACAAACGTCTCCAACAGTCGTCCCATGAGGTCGCCGTCCCGTAAGGTTGATTCCAAGTCAACCTGTAAAATACCTCCCAGTAGAGAAGAGTCGACCAAATACCGTTTCGCGGCATGGGTCATTCGCTTGAGCCGGTTGATGGTCCATGCTGGGAGATTTTCGATTACCGAGAGATTGGTCAGCAGATGCTCATAAGCGACTGCCGTCGGACGGCTGAGCTCGGTAGCCGAAAGAAGTTTATGTTCATCGATAGTTCCGGCCGAATTGAGCGCATAGGCTTCGAGATACCGGCGCAGTTTTTCTGGGTCGCGATGCCCCCCAAGCTGCAGAGCATCACGAGTGACAACCTGGTCGACATAACCCTCGATCCATTCCTGCCGGCGTCGTGGAGAGAGACGCAAAGCAGGAGTTGGAAAGCCTCCTCGAAGGGCAAAGTCAATGTATCCTGCGAGATCAGGGATCGCCGCCGGGACCACCAATTCCTCTTGATCAGCCAGCCGATCAAGCAAGGTGGAAGTGTTCAAATTGCCGAGTTGTTCCCGAACCGTCATTCCGTACATGGCAACTCGGGTTAGTCGTCCAGTTGCCGGCCAGCCGGGACTCTCTAAATCGGTCCTTACTGAGCCGGTAACCAAAAACCGCCCCGGACGGGGATCCTCATCTATGGTTCGCTTGATCGCCGTCAGAACAGTAGGAACCAACTGCCACTCATCCACCAAAATCGGTTCCGCCAGCCCTCTCAGGGCAACAGTGGGGTCCGCCTGGACAGCGGCAGCCATCGCCTCATCAGCCAAGTCGATGACGCTTGCCGCGTGCTGCTTCGCGGTTGTCGTCTTCCCCGAGGCACGAGGACCGACTATGAGCACGCCCGAAAGCTCCGAGAGCATGGCCTCCAAATGGGGATCAAGAAGACGTGGTTGGTAGGTGTTCACAAGCTCCTAGTTTCACTTTCCAACAGCATACAGTTTCGTTTTGCAACACGTCCGACTTTCGTTTTCCAACAGTAGGACATATGGGTCGTATCGAACATAATGAACGCTTTGGCTACATGATACAATCGAATCATGATTGCCTACAATGAGACCTCCAATCCAGAAGAGTGGAATGAATTGAACGCCACCCAGGCAAAGAACCATTTTGGCGCCTTACTCGAACATGTTCGCGATGGAGGCACTACTTATATCACGCGCAACGGCCGTAAAATTGCTGCCCTTGTACCGGTTGATGCCGCTGAATATTTGGAACGGTTAGAAGATGAGTATTGGGGGCGTCGTGCCGATGAAGTTCTAGCGACTACATCTGAGGATGAATGGATCCCTATGGAACAAGTCTTTGCTGCTCTCGAACTGCAAGATCGAGGCAAAGCTGGCTCTTGACCTATCGCGTTCTTTTAGCACCCAGAGCGGGAAAAGAGCTGAGCAAGGTTGATCGATCACCCCGTCTCCGCA
This sequence comes from Candidatus Dormibacteraceae bacterium, assembly GCA_050734895.1. Lineage (GTDB taxonomy): Bacteria > Chloroflexota > Dormibacteria > Dormibacterales > Dormibacteraceae > JBOHUW01. The sequence continues at coordinate 1,739 of JBOHUW010000413.1, forward strand.
TCCAGAGAGCTATAGATTGCCTGTCCAAGGAGCCTCGGCCGGCTAACGTCAAGGCGCTCAAAGGTCGTCCGGGCCATTTTCGCATCCCAGTTGGCGATTACCGAGTGGTCTATAAAGTGGCTGATCATCGACTTTTGGTGATGGTAGTAGAGGTTGGTCATCGCCGTGAGATTTATCGATCAATCTGAATC
>JBOHUW010000414.1:0-1926 GCA_050734895.1 Candidatus Dormibacteraceae bacterium
GCATCAGCCGGATGTCCTGCATTGGCCAGGTAGGTATCGGTCGAGACATCGCCGTCGGCATCAGCCTGCCCACTGACCGAGGTGCGTTGGATGGTGGAGGTGTCGAAGGCCCACTTCCCCATCACATACCACTTGCTCCAATGATCTCCTATGTGTAGGCTGAGTTCGGTTTCCACCCAGGTTCCGGGCGGGGTGTTGGCCTGCCAGGAGGTAACTACTTGGCTGAATTGGAAGCCGGGGTGAAAGTCGGGAGAGGTCCAGCTACCCTCCAGGGTGCCTGGTTGGAGGGTGAGAGAACCACCGCCGAGCGGAGAGAGTTGAGCTCCGCCACTCAGACTTCCGCTGGCGAAATCTGACTGGTGGTTAAAGGCATGGAAGTTAATCAGAGTGTTGGAGGCGGCGAAGGCGGGGGTGGCAAACATGAGCAGTAGAGCTAAGCTTACGGCGGCTGGATAAAGGCCTTTTCGGTCGATTATCCGAACGTAGGGGCTAGGCTTGCCTCGCCCGATAAGATCAGTCATTTTCCTTATAGCTCATTGCTCGAGGCCATCTTAACAATTACAGTAGCGACAATCAGAATTCTCTTTTAAGGTCAGGGCATGGAAAATTTGAGCTGGGTGAGTAGTACCAGAGAAAATTATACTTGTCATTATAGTTTTGATAAGATCAGGGCTATGAAAACCCGAAAGGTGCATCAGATTGGAACCTCCCTTTATGTAACTATTCCTGCCGATGCGGCCCGACGGCTTGAGATTCATGCTGGTGATGAGGTAGAAGTTCAGGAGGTGGATGGCGGGTTGATGGTGCGTCGAGTACCGATTACGGCAGCAGAGATCTTTGCTTCATGGGAACCGCTCACCGAACTGGGCAATTTCACTCTGGCCGAAACTGTGGAGTTGATCAGAGAAGGCCGTGAGGAGCGAATGCGAGAGCTCGACGAACGCATTGACCGGTTGTCTAAAAAATGATTGTAGATGCGTCGGTAATTTTGAACGCCATTCAGTTTCCCTCTGGCCGTGCTGCCGAGGCGATCGGTAGGTTCGAACTTAATGCGCCCGAGCTGCTTGATGTGGAGATTTTACATGCTTTACGGGGGAAGGTTGAAATTAGGAGAGAAATTTCCGCGGAGGCTGGAGAATTGGCCCTCCAGAGGCTTGGCCAGCTCCCGATCCACCGTCATAGGCATAGCTTGCTGTTGAGTCGGGTATGGGAGCTGCGTCACAACGTAACTGCCTATGACGCAATATATGTTGCCCTGGCCGAGAAGTTGGAACTACCCCTCGTAACGGGTGATCTCAGGTTGGCCAAGGCATCCGGGCCACGCTGCGAATTCTGTTTGATAGAGGACGAAGACCAGGGGGCGAACGATTGATGACTGAACCGAGAACCCGGCCCACTCAACGCACCATCGCTCGGCAGGAGATGCCTCCTCAGCTGCGGCAGGATGTCAAGTTGCTCGGCGAACTGCTCGGAGAGGTCCTAACCGAGAGCGGTAGTCCGGAGCTGCTGGCCGATGTCGAAGAGCTTCGCCATCTGGTCATTGCGGCTCGGGTTGACGCTGCGGCGGAAGAGCAGGCAGCTCGGTTAGTGGCAAGTTGGACATTGGAACGAGCGGAGGCAGTGGCAAGGGCCTTTACCATCTATTTTCACCTGGTTAATCTGGCCGAGGAGCAGCAGCGGGCGCGGACGCTGCGCAGTCATGAATGGGAGCAGCGGGGCCGGCCGGAGTCGTTGGCCGGGACGGTGGCGAAAATTCGGGTCGAGCAGGGGGAGGAATGCCTGGGTGAATTGCTTGGGCGGTTGGAATTACGACCGGTCTTCACCGCCCATCCGACTGAGGCGCGGCGGCAGGTAGTGGTAAGTGCTCTGCGTCGAATTCGAGCCCAGTTAGATAAGTCAGCCTCCCGCAGTCGTTTGATTGAGGAG
>JBOHUW010000415.1:0-1925 GCA_050734895.1 Candidatus Dormibacteraceae bacterium
GCATATAAAGGCACACGAATTACAAGGGCAAGCTTTGCATTTTTACAACGGGTCCCGGAAGTATCCCTACTTCCTAGTTAAGTTCTGTTGGTGATCTAATTGAAGCGGCCTCGACCGAAGGACTACCGGTAGCTTCCCCAATTTAGCCAACACCCACCAATTAAGTGGCGGCTTCGACCAACTCCGGAGCCTGCTCCTCCGCCGAATCTGCAGGCGCCTCCTTCGGCTCTTCCCGCCGCTCCTGAATTCGCGCCGCCTTGCCAATCTTCTGGCGCAGGTAGTAGAGTCGAGCCTGGCGAACTTTTCCGTGCCGCATGACCTCAATCTTGTCGATTCGAGGGGAGTGCACCAGGAAGGTACGTTCCACCCCAATCCCCTGCGCCACTCGTCGCACGGTAAAGGTTCGGTTGCTGCCACCACCTGAAATCCGAATCACCAGCCCCTCGAAAACCTGGATCCGCTCCCGGGTACCCTCCACCACCTTGGCATGGACCCGAACGGTATCCCCGGAACGAAGCTCGGGGACATCCGTCTTCATCTGCTCGCGCTCTAACTCATCTATCACATTCATAACAATCTATCGAAGCAATCTTAATTGATTTGGGCAGGCGAGATACGTCTCGCCCAGATAAAAGGGGATTTTTATCTGGAGTTAGCGGCCCGCCAACGGGCAATCGCCGCATGATCGCCCGAGAGCAGCACCTCGGGCACCCGCCGTCCCCGCCACTCACCTGGGCGAGTGAACTGAGGATAGCCGCCGGGCACCGCGCCGAAGGCATCCTGCTCCAGTGACTGTTGATCACCCACCACTCCGGGGAGTAGCCGTGCCACGGCATCGATGACCACCATCGTCGCCAGCTCTCCCCCACTCAAAATGTAGGGCCCAATCGAAATCTCCCGCGCGCCCAATTCTTGCCGAGCCCGCTCATCAATTCCCTCATAACGCCCGCAAACCAGGATCAAACCGGGCTCTAGGGCCAGCTCACGCGCTAACTCCTGGGTCAGCGGCTGCCCCCACGGCTCGGTAAAGAAGAGGGGACCCGAGTTGCTGGAACGAACCGCCTCTACCGCCCGGCTTACCGGCTCGGCCTGGAGCACCATCCCCGCTCCACCTCCGAAGGGGGCATCATCAATGTGACGACTTCGATCCAGCGCATAATCTCGCAGATCGTGAGCGGCTAGTTGGAGGCGATTCTGTTGCCATGCCCGGCCTACCACTCCGGTCTGGAAAAGGGGCGGAAAGAGATCGGGAAAGATGCTGATCACATCGAAACGCATCTACTCATCTCCCACTAACCAATTGGCCACCCGCACCTCGCCAGCTTCAACGTCCACCCTCAACACTGCCTCGCGAGTTGCCGGAATTAAGGTTTCTCGACCACTGATCGAGGCCACCCAAACGTCGTTCGCCGGCAGCTCCAACACCTCTGAGATAACCCCCAGCCCAATCCCACCCTCGGTCACCACCCGCAGCCCCAGTAGCTGATCGTGATACCACTCTTCGGGCGCCAAACGGTCGTCGGGCAACGCCGGGGCCTCCAGGTAACAGCCCCGGCAAGCCTCCGCGGCACTCCGACTTTCCAGGCCACTCAGCTTGACCACCCGCCCCCGCCCCTGCGGCCGACTCCACTCCACTCGATGTTCCAGCTGTCGGAGGTAAACCTCGGCGCCAGGTGCAAAGCGCCCCTCGAGATCAGTCAGCAATTCGATCTTGAGGGCCCCCTGGATACCAAAAACCCCCACTACTCGACCGATTCGAATCAAGCTCGATCCGTGCGTGGCGTGTTGATGTCAACAAAAACCTTGCGCCGCTCCCGCAGTGCAGACACCTTGACCAGAGTTCTCAGCGCCTCGATGTTTCGGCCCGCCCGACCAATCAGCCTGCCTAAGTCCTCATCGGCCATCTTGATCTTCAAGGCTAGCGC
>JBOHUW010000416.1:0-1920 GCA_050734895.1 Candidatus Dormibacteraceae bacterium
CGCTATCTGAGTCACTCTCCTACAATGGCATTCCTCGTCCCGAGGCAGTGCTAGTGGGTAATGGGCAGGCAAGGGTGATCAGAAGGCGAGAAACCCTCGAGGACTTGTTGAAGTACGAGGTTTTTTGAGGCATTTTCTGGTTAGCTAGATAGATAATGGATAATTCTCTTCCGCAGCTGCGTTGTCCTCGCTGTCGTGTGAACATGGTTTTGGTTCGACGCACAGGAATAAACGTCGATGAGTGCCAGGGCTGTGGGGGTATGTTTCTTGATCGGGGAGAGTTGGAACTGCTGATGGCAGCCGAGGATGGTCACTACGCTGAACAGTTCGGGGGAGCTTATCCGGAGCCGGATCGCCATCACCGGAAGGTTTATCACAAGCGAGGAGGTTTTTTCCGCGCCTTGCTCGGCGACCGAAAGTAGGGGTACTGCTCAGCACGTCCCGATTAATAAAGATCAATCCGGCTAAAATCAACTCCCATGTTCGTCTTAATCTCCCTAGCGATCAGTATCCTCATCCTCGCTCTAACCGCCGGTTACCTCTTCCAGCAGTCAGGTGAGGAATACTTTTTTTCCGGCATTATGGCGGTTGCCGGGGCGGTGGTTATGTTGCTCACCCTACTTCTCTATCCCTTAACTCGCCGTAAATCTCGGAGCTAAGGGCAACTAGTACTGCCTGGCGTTAATTCGTAACCCATGAGGAAGACGACTAATTTTATCGGGCTAGGCTTGCCTCGCCCGATAAAACTTAGACCCATCCTTTTCGTCTTTCGTCTCTGTCTTAAGAAGTCATATCTTTATTCTGCTCAGCACCTCCACCGCTCGTTCGACCTCTGCCTGGGTGGTCTCGTAGCCGACCGTGAAACGCAGACTGCCTAAGGCCTCGGCGATCGAGTAGCCCATAGCCAGTAGAACGTGAGAGGGGTCCAGAGAGCCGGAGGCACAGGCCGAGCCGCTGGAGGCGGCGATGCCGGCCAGATCAAGGGCCAGTAGGAGATCTTCCCCTCGTCGATTGGCGAAGAGGCCACAGCTGAAGTTGGGCAATCGCGGCGAGTTTTCAATAAGCTGAGCTCCGGCATTCCGTAGCGCGGAACCAATCTGCTCAGCCATGGGGGCTGCGGCTGCGGCCATCGCTGCTCGGCGGAGGTGACAGACTTCTAAGGCAGTGGCTATCCCGGCTGCCTCTCCGACATCCAAATATCCACCTCGCCGCCCCCACTCCTGAGGGCCGCCGTAGAGGAGTGGGTCCAGACGCAGCTCAGAATTGGCATAGAGCAATCCACCGCTACCCGCGCCTATCTTGTGGCCGGAGAAGGAAGCGAGGTCGGCCAGGGCCAGAGCAGGTTCGATCCATCGGGGGGCCAAGCCGCAGTCGAGGTGGAGTAGCGCTCCTACTGCCGATGTTCGCTGGGCAATTTCGGCCACCGGCTGTAGAGTGCCCACCTCAGGGTTGGCCGGTGAGATGGAAACTAGGGCCGCATTTTCGGGGATGTCGGCCGGGTTGGCCTGGCCGTTGGCATCGACGGACAGCAGCTTAACCGCATGTCCCTCCAGCTGCAGCTGCCGAATGGAGCTGAGTACCGCCGTATGCTCCGCTGCCCAGCTGACGATCAGTTGCTCTGGGCGCAGCCGCCGGCCTATACCCAGGATGGCCAGGTTGACGGCTTCGGTGCCGGAGGAGCAGAAGACTATTCCCTCTCGACCCACCCCCAGAACGGCGGCGGCACGATCACGGGCGGAATCCAAGGCCCGTCGGGCGAGCTGTCCCTCGCCGTGCAGACTGATCGGATTACCATGAGGGGCGCTCTGCCGGGCAGCTATCGCTTCGGCCAGAGGCCGGGCGCTGCCTGCATCGTCTAGGTAGATGCGAGGATTGGAGGCGTTCAGGCGGGATCGGGTGATTTCAGAAGGTCGGTTAGCT
>JBOHUW010000417.1:0-1911 GCA_050734895.1 Candidatus Dormibacteraceae bacterium
TCCTAATCCCATGTAACTGGCACTTCATGAGGCATAGAGATTGATCCTGGTTGCCACTGGAGCTCGCTATATGGCTTCGCCAAACGTAGACCCGGCAAAGTTATAAAAAGCCGTTCGAGGCCAACCTGCAGCCACTGGCGGGATAACGCTGCACCCGGACAGAAATGCTGACCTGCACCAAACACTATGTTACATCGAGTCCGATTTCGGTCTATACTGAATATGTTCGGACGTGTGAACGAATTCGGATCGGTAGCTGCTGCATGTATTGATGGCAGGACCACTTGTCCGGCACGAATATCTACCTCCCCCAGCGTGACATTTTCGGTCGCAACTCGCGGTAAAAAGAAGTTGAAATGAGCTTTATAACGCATAAGCTCTTCCACGGTCCGTCCCCATAGCCTAGGCTCATTCTGGCAAGCCTTCACAACGTCAGGGTGCCGGAAGAGTTCAACTGCGCATACACTTAAAATTCCAAATGGAGTATAAAACCCCGCGAGTATAGTCCCGGACGCTGCCACGATCTCATCATGGCACAGACGAGTGTTCTTAAATTCAGCGAAAATCCTAGAAAGTAGCCTGTCATCAGGGTCACGAAGTTTTCTATCAATAAGTTCGCTGCTGTACTCGTATAGTTCACTCCAAGCAGCACAGATCCTGGCGCGGTCGTCAGCGCTTTCTACGCGAACTAAGACCCTATTAGAAAAGCCATACAATTTATCGCTTTCGTCTTCAGTAATACCCGCAGACAGCGCAACCGCTTTGACAATAAACGGTTCGAAGTACCTTTTATTCAGGTCAGGTGGTTGGCATCCATCTAGCAGTTTGCTTATTAAGTCGTCCGCCACGTCCTCGACTTCGTGGCGCCATGGTGCAATACTCTGCTCGGAGAAATGTGATATTATTCCATGCCGAGTGCGTCTGATATGCGGAACATCCTGCCGTAGCATGCCATTGCATGATTGATATCCAGTACCAGTAACTGTGTCCTCGCTTGGATCCAATCTGGCTAAGCTAAATCTCGGGTCGGTCATTATAAGACGCACTATTTTTGCGTCTCTCACGACGAGGACTCTTTTATCTGAAGCAGGCAAAGCCACTGGGTACAAACCGTCCGGACTAAAATTAAAGTAATCTTGCGGCTTTCCACCTGTTCGGGATTGGAACGATAATTTTTCAAGTGTAGGCACGCCCATATCGGGTGACCACGGCCCGGAGGTGGCCGCTTCGTTGGCTGGCCGGCTCGGGGACCGTGGCGTTTGCCCGGCGTCGGCGCAGGGCGCCATCACCTCCCCCATGGGCTTACCAGCCGACAAGAGTCGCCGTTCGCGCAAGCCCCTCGGGATGAATATGGATACCTCGGCGAAGCCGAATGAGTCTGTCCATTGACCTAGCTCCGGGTGATGGGGGACGGTGCGGCGGGTTCAGCGAGCTGCTCACCCCAGCGACCGAACCTCGATTTTTCCGTCGCTGACCCGCGTTTGGTAGGCAGGCTGAGGTATCGAGGCTGGGCCGCGCACAATGCTGCCGTCGGTGAGCCGGAAGGTGCTGGCGTGCCACGGACAAACGACGCAGCCGTCGACGAACTCGCCTTCGTCCAGTGGGCCGCCAGCGTGGCTGCAGGTGTTGGCCAGCGCGTACAGCTGCCCCTTGTCGCGAACCAGCAGGACCGAGGCCCCATCGGCGGAGACCTTGCGATGTTCGCCTTCGCCGAGCTCCGCGTCGGCGAGCACCGGGGTCCACTCCGGCGGGCGATATTCAAACATGGTGTGGTTGACGTTGACCGCCTTGGCGTACGACAGGTGACCGCCAAGGTATCCACCCGCCATGAGCACTCCGAGTCCGGCAAGTCCGAGTAATTTGCCGCGGCCGCGACGGCCGCCGCGACGCGCAATCAGTGATGCCAGGTAC
>JBOHUW010000418.1:0-1879 GCA_050734895.1 Candidatus Dormibacteraceae bacterium
GCTTTTATCCCCGGAGTGCTGCTGGCCATTCACCAGGTAGTTCAATCCCCGCCGCGCTTCTGGCGCAGTTTGGATGAGATGTTGGGGCTGTGAGGGCCGGTTGCGTTACCATCCATTTGGCCCATGGCACCCATTCCGGTCGCAGCAAAACCCCGGATGATTGCCGGGCCCGCAATCTGCTGGATCGCTTGATGCGCCTGTAACGTTATTGCTGGCTAGTGCTGGCGCAGAGGCTGCTCCGGCAAAGACAGATGACGCGAGCCCGCATTGACACGTGAGGCAATTGAGCGGCTGATCCACCACAAGCACTCCGACCAAACCACCACAAGAAGCCTGGCTAACTCACTATAACAGAGAAATGCCTCAGCACCCTGACCTGCTACCCCGTCACCGATTGGGGGCAGTCCGCGAAGCGCTTTCGGACACCCGGGTAGTCCTAATCACCGGGGCGAGGCAGGCAGGGAAGAGCACGCTGGCAGCTATGGCTCTTCCCGAGTCGTCGCTTCAAATCACCCTGGATGACGAGGGGATTAGGCGGGCAGCCGAGAGTGACCCGGCCGGTTTTGTCGAGCATGAGGGGGTCATGGTAATCGACGAGATCCAGAGGGTACCTGAATTGCTCTTGGCAATCAAGGCAGTAGTCGATCGTAATCCTCGGCCGGGTCAATTTCTCCTCACCGGCTCGGCCAATGTTCTGCAGCTGCCGCGGGTGGCTGATGCGCTTCCGGGACGAATGGAGATCATCGAACTCTGGCCGCTATCTCAGGGCGAGCTTGTTGGCCGCCGGGAAACTTTCGTGGATCAGGCACTTTCCGGCTGGCGGCCGTATTCGGTGAGTGGAGAGATAAGTAAGCTGGCTTACTTGGAGCGGGCGGCCATCGGGGGGTTTCCAGAGGTGGTCGGACGGCAGACAGAGAGTCGGCGGGAGGCATGGTTTCAGGGCTACCTGGCGACAGTGGTGCAACGCAACGTCCGCGATATCGTTGAAATCGAACGGGGGGACGATTTCCGGCGGCTAATTCAACTAGCCGCCGGTCGGAGTGGAAAGTTGCTAAAGATGGAAGAGTTAGCCCGAGATGCACAGCTGCCGCCGACGACTGCTCGGCGTTACATGACTCTGTTCCAAAGCTCGTATTTGAGCGTACAGCTCCCGGCTTGGTCGAATAGTCGGACTACCCGGGCGATACATACGTCGAAGTTCTTTATCTCTGACAGCGGGCTTTTGGCCTATCTCCTCGGTTCGTCTCCGACTGCCCTGGCATTGCCGACAGGAGATGCTGGCTCGCTGCTGGAAAGCTTTGTGGTGATGGAGCTGCGCCGACAACTTGGCTGGACCAACACTCGGGCCACCCTCCATCACTTTCGAACCCGTGACGGAGTGGAGGTGGATGCAGTGTTGGAAGCAGCCGATGGCCGAATTGCAGGAATTGAGGTTAAGGCAGGGGCAACCGTACGAAGACGGGATTTCACTGGATTGCAGCGTCTCGCCGAAGTCACCGGAGATCGCTTCCAAGCCGGGTTGGTTCTCTATACCGGGCGCCAAACTCTAAGCTTTGGCAAGCGTCTCTGGTGGACCCCGATCAGCGCTCTTTGGGAGGTGTAATTCCCTGCTCACCCATCCAGCTCCGGCATAATGAACTCTCAATGGAAATAACATGGTACGGACAAGGCTGCTTTCGCCTCCGCGGTCGGTCGGCCGCGGTATTAACCGACCCGGGGCCTTTTACCAACTCAAAGAAGCTCTCCCGCCTGGAATCGGAGGTGGTGACGACGAGCAGCGCGGCTGGTTATCAACCCCACCCTCAGAAAGCCGGCAAGCCGGCTTTTGTGATTAGCGGAGCGGGGGAGTACGAAGTGGCCGGGGTTTCGGTGCTTGGAC
>JBOHUW010000419.1:0-1863 GCA_050734895.1 Candidatus Dormibacteraceae bacterium
CTACACTGCTCCGACTGCGATTCGGACTCATATGAAGTGGGGCCCAACTTACGCTCAACGCCACGATCTCTCTTCACTCCGGCTGCTGGGTAGCGTCGGAGAGCCGATCAATCCGGCGGCCTGGATCTGGTATCGCACCCACATTGGAGGTGATCGCTGTCCGGTGGTTGACACTTGGTGGCAGACCGAGACGGGGATGATCATGATCTCTCCCCTGCCCGGGCTGACCACGCTCAAACCGGGCTCGGCGAGCAAGCCCTTTCCTGGGGTGGAGGCTGCGGTGCTGGATGTTAATGGGCAGTCAGTACCCCCAGGCGCTGGCGGGTATCTGGTTCTGGAAAAGCCCTGGCCGGCTATGCTCCGCGGTATCTTTGGCGATGATGCGGGTTACCGGGAGACCTACTGGTCGAAATACCCCGGCCGTTACTACGTCGGGGATGGGGCGCGGATCGATCAGGAGGGCGACTTCTGGCTGCTCGGCCGGGTGGATGACGTGATGAACGTCTCCGGCCACCGGATTTCGACTATTGAGGTGGAGTCGGCGCTGGTCGATCATCCCGAGGTGGCCGAGGCGGCGGTGTGTGGCCGGAGCGATGTCCAAACTGGTCAGGCGATCGTGGCTTTCGTCACTTTAAAGGAAGATGCCCAGGGCTCGAGTGAGAAGCTGGCCGAGCTGCGGGCTCATGTCGGGCAGAAGATAGGGAAGTTTGCCGCCCCGGCCAGCATCGTTTTCACTCCCGATCTCCCCAAGACGCGCTCGGGGAAGATAATGCGTCGTCTGTTGCGCGATGTGGCGGAAAACCGCCCGGTGGGGGATACCACCACGCTGGCCGATCCGGAGGTGGTCGAGGAGATCACCAGCCGCGCCCAAATGGAAGCCGGGCGAGAGGGGGGCTGAGTGGCTGGTTCGGGGTGGGCGTTGGCTTTCTTTGAAGGTCAGCTGATGACTTATCCGGGAGGAGTGGAGCTGCCCGGCGTGGAGAGTTTTAGTTCGGAAGCGTTTCACGGCGAGCCTTTGGTGGTGGGTGGTCTCCGAGATCGTCCGGCCTTTGCCCTCCGCTTGGAGCATCTCCCCTCCGATTTGCAGGCCGTTCCTCTCCGCCAGGTGTTGGCCAGTGGCGACGTGGAGCTGGCGACAGTTGCTGGGCGCGCAGCTCAGCTCCTGGAGTGGGAGGCTGCCCATACCTACTGTGGTCGCTGTGGAAATTTGACCAGGAGCCATCCCTCGGAGTTGGCTCGGGAGTGCCAAGCCTGCCAGCAGCTCTACTTCCCCCGCATTGCCCCGGTGGTGATCATGGCGGTGCGGCGGGAGGGAGAGCTGTTGCTGGCCCATAACCGAGGCATGAGGGAGGATCTTTACTCGCTCCTCGCCGGCTTTGTCGAGGTTGGCGAGAGTCTGGAGCAGGCGGTGCTTCGTGAGGTTCGGGAGGAAGTTGGCTTAGAGGTCGGTGGTTTGCGCTATCTGGCCAGTCAGCCCTGGCCCTTCCCGAGCCAGCTTATGGTTGGATTTGAGGCGAGGTGGCAGGGCGGGGAGATTAGAATTCAGGAGGAGGAGCTGAGCGATGCCGGGTGGTTCCCGATTGATGAACTACCCCCGGCCGACTGCCTGCCGGCCGATTACTCAATCGCTAGTCGAATCATCCGAGGACTCAGTTAAATTAGTATGGATTTTATGGTACTGTCAAAGTATGGAAACAATGACGAAGGTAACCGTGACGGTGCCGAGCAAGTACGTGCAAGATATTCGAAAGAGTGTAAAGCACGGTAAGGCTCGCTCTGTATCGGCGTATATTACAGATGCTCTTGAGACGAAAATAGATCGCGACGATGACCTTAACGTACTCGAAGAGATCATCGCTGCCC
>JBOHUW010000420.1:0-1858 GCA_050734895.1 Candidatus Dormibacteraceae bacterium
GTATGGGGGTTCCGACGGTGGGCGGCGAGCTCTGGTTCGATGCTTGCTACGCCGGCACCCCACTGGTCAATGCGATGTGTGTTGGGGTGGTTTCGATCGACCGCCTCCAGCGGGCGGCAGCGGCCGGGGTGGGCAACCACCTGCTGCTGGTCGGAGCCGACACCGGCTGTGATGGAATAAATGCCGCCGCCTTCGCCTCGGTTGAGCTGGATGCCACCTCGCTCGATCGCCGTCCGGTGGTTCAGGTGGGTAACCCTTTCTTCGAGAAGTGCCTGCTGGAAGCCTGTCAGGAGCTGATCAGCGTACCGGGAGTGGTGGCGATTCAGGATCTCGGCGCGGCCGGATTGAGCAGCGCGGTAGCCGAGTGTGCGGCTCGCGGCGGCTTGGGGGCGCGCCTGGATATCGCCCAGGTGCCTCGCCGCGATGAGGGGATGAATGCCTATCAGGTGATGTTGTCGGAGTCGCAGGAGCGAATGCTGCTGGTAGTTGAGTCCGAGGCGATTGATGCGGTGAGGAATATCTTCCAGCGTTGGGAGCTAACCGTGGCCCGGATCGGCGAGGTGACCGACGATGGCCAGCTAACGGTGATGGACGGCGAGTGGGTGGCGGCTCAGCTGCCGATCGATTTGTTGGTCGAGGGAGCTCCTACTCCTCCCAATTTACGAGGAGAGGCTCCACGCCCCCAGGCAAGCAAAGGCGCTCCTCCACCCCCCCTCCTACCCTCCCCCACCGGGGGGGAGGAATCTATGGCTTGGTCTCGGCTGTTGGTTCGCCTGCTTGATCGGCCCAACCTCTGTAACCGGCGGCCGATTTTTCGCCAATATGACCACATGGTGGGCAACGCCACGGTGGTTCCTCCCGGGGGAGATGCGGCGGTGCTGCGCATCAATGGCACTCCGGCCGGCCTGGCGGTGACCCTGGATAGCAATTCCCGCTATTGTCGACTCGATCCTTACCTAGGAGCGCAGATCGCGGTCTGCGAAGCAGCGCGAAACCTACTCGCCACCGGAGCTCGCCCCCTGGCGGTTACCGATTGTTTGAACTTCGGCAATCCGGAGCGACCGGAGGTCTACTGGCAGCTGGAGCAGGTGGTAGCCGGCATCTCCCACGCCTGCCGAGTTCTGGAACTACCGGTAGTCAGTGGCAATGTCAGCCTCTATAACGAGAGCCCACAGGGAGCGATCGACCCGACCCCGGTAATCGGGATGATCGGGTTGTTGGAGGACTATCAGAAATGCTTGAAGGCTGGATTTCAGGCCGATGGTGATTTTGCTGTTCTGATCGGAGAGACTCGAAATCAGCTTGGTGGTTCGGAGTACTCAGAGTTGATCGGGTCGACTTCTAACAGTGGGCCCCCGGTGGTGGATCTGGCGCACGAGATTCGATTGCGCGAATTCATGCTCTCCGCGGTGGCGGCCGGATTGCTCTCGTCAGCCCATGATGTTGCCGAAGGCGGTCTGCTGGTGGCCCTCGCCGAGAGCTGCCTGCTCGGCCGGCGAGGGATTGGTGGAGCGACTTGGTCGGTGCCGGAAGGCATGAGCCTGGAGTCGCTCTTCTTTAGTGAATCGCAGGGGCGTATGATTGTCAGTGTCCACCCCAGATCGATGCCCGAGCTGCAGAGCCTGGCCCGCGTACACCAGTTGGAACTCAGTCTCCTCGGCCTGATTGGAGGCGAGCGGATTGAAATTCGCGGTCAGGTGGAGGTGAGCCTCTCGGAGCTTGAGCAGGCGTGGGAAGGCGGTGGGGAGCGAGCAGATTAAATGTGTGGAATCTTCGGAGTTCATTCGCATCAGGTCGACGTCGCCAATCTGACCTACTTTGGCCTCTTCGCCCTCCAACATCGCGGCCAGGAGTCGGC
>JBOHUW010000421.1:0-1856 GCA_050734895.1 Candidatus Dormibacteraceae bacterium
GCGTAATCCAGGCCTGTTCGGTGGCGGCGGAAACCTCGACCACGGTCGGATTGGCGGTGCTTGCCACCACCAGCTGGCGTCCCACCTCGGTAGTCCTGCCGTCGGTGCCGGTGGCGAAGACATCGATCAGATCCCCCTTGTTCAGCGGCGGGGGAGAGCGGAGATTGATCGGAACCAGGGCGGTTTGTTGAGCCACCAAATCATCGGAGCGGAGGAGGGTTTGGGCAGCCAGGCTGCGCGAGGCCAGCTTGCTGATCGGGCTGGGCTGGAGTACCGCAAACTGATCGCCTCCCGAGTGGATCCGAATTTGAGTTACGTTACTCGTACTGAATGGGCTGCCGGCGGGAATCGGTTGGGTTACCAACCAGGCGTTGCGCGTGGCGTTATTCTGGGCCGCTACCTGGAGGTAGAGCAGACCAATTACCGCCAGCACCACAACCGTAAGTATTCCCGCGACCAAAGTTCGTCGCGCTCCCAGGCTCATAATTTATCTCCCCTCATTATCTATTCTAATCGATGGTTGGGATTTATTTAATCGGGCGAGGCAAGCCTAGCCCCCACATTGCCTTTTGTATCGCCATATATCGGTTGAGCGTTCCGAATTACGTGAATCGGCACGGTGACCCCGAAGATCGGCAAAGGCAGACGGGCATCCAGCTTGATATCGGCGACAACTTCGCCATTCTGCACCGAACAGCTGGCCTGCTGCCCTTCGGCTCCATGTTGAAATACCTGCTGACAGCGGCTCTGAGCCAGGGCCGGGTCGAGCGCTATCTGACCGTTGTAGAACTGGCCCTGACTAAGTCCGGTGGAGCCGGCCTGGGCGGCGAGGAGAGCCAGGTTGTCGGCGCGAGTATAGGTGGTGAAGATGGTGCCCAGATCGGCCACCAGGGCGAGCATGCCGACCAGTAGGAAGGCGAGGACGATGGCGAAGATGATCAGCGTCTGCCCGCTGGCCCCCGATTGATATTTCATGTCGTCCGGAAGGCGGAGCCGACGGTGGTGGCCTGGGAGACGATGGGCAGGTTGATTAGCACCACGTAGGCCATCGGAGTCTGGTCGTAGCGGAGGGTGGCGCGGGCATTACAGACGACAGTTTGGCCGGCCTGGTAGGTGTTGGGACAATTCAGCCCGTTGCCGCCGCCGTCGATCTCTAGGTAGGAGTAGTGCTGCAGGGTGCCGCGATACGTGTCCTGGGCGAAAGTGTGGCAGTCGGGGCTGCCGACTCGGGCCAGCACGCAGGAGGCGGCGGCCAGGCTGGTAGCGGTGTCAATCTCTACCTGAGCCTCGATCCGAATCAGGAGCGCCAGGAAGCCGAGCATAAAGGTGAAGAGGAGGGGAAGGGTGATGGCGGTTTCGATCAGCGCCTGTCCGCTCGCGCCGGATGACGATCTCATGAGGTGAAGGTCACCTGATGGATTCTAGCCTCGACATCCATCTTCCACTCCATGAGTCCCAACATAGGGAGGCTGACCAGGCTTCGCGGCTTACCCACCATGCGGACGGAGATCATATCCAGTGGGCCGCCGGGCTGGGCCGGCACGCGCTGGACACAGGTTACCACTTGGCCGTTTTGGGCGGGCTGTGGGGGGGTGCAGCTGTCCCCCGGGTTGAGATGGATGACTTGGACGGTGGTTCCGAACATGGCCCGATCGGTAACCCGGTGAATCTCCGGATCAGCCGCATTCAGATCGGGCAGGTTGGGATCGGTGTGGCTGGCCGCCGCCGCGGCTCTAACTCCAGCTGCTACTGCGGTGACTCCGGCGCTGCGTTCCAGAGCATAGAAAGCGGCGGAGATGGCGCCAAAGAGAACCAGGAGAAAGATGCCGATCACCATGGCAAACTCCACCATCGCC
>JBOHUW010000422.1:0-1852 GCA_050734895.1 Candidatus Dormibacteraceae bacterium
GGTTGGGAGTGTGGTTGGTTCCGGTGGCGGTGATTACGGAGACAGCGATGCGGTGGCTATGAGCGCTGGGAAGGTGGAGTACCGTCCTGCCCTTGATTCCCAAATTGCCATCCGGCGACTCCAGTCCGACAGGATGCATTACTTCGGTCAAAGATCTAGTGAAGCAGTAAGCGCTTTGTCATTGTCCGGGTCGGGTCCGCGAAAAAGTTGGAATAATGGAACTGATGGCTACGCCTTCCCCGCCGTCCGATATTAACTCCCTAACCCTACGCGCTCTGAATCTGATAATTGCTCGGCTCGAAGCTGTTGAAACTCGACTAGAAGAACTTCAATCTATCTCGAAACACGAGGTTGAGGACCCCAGTGAAGCTAGTACTGCTGCATTAGCAACTGCCGCGGCAACGGGTAGGGTATCAAGAGCGCTTCAATCTGTCGATTATCTACGCCGACCGACTAAGGAAAGATACGGTAATCCCGTCACTCCTATTGAAGAAATGCTGCGTCAAGCGGCTGCAAATGAGTGGGGACCAGGTTCACTTGCTTACGGCTTGGGCCTATTGACATTGGCTGGCCTCAGTCTTGGGTTTATCAGTGTGGTTCTTAGAGCTCCTATCTTTCGGCCCGGGGTACGGAGGATGTGGAAGAAGTGGAATCAGGAACAAAAAGCAGAGGCCGAAGAGGCGGTAAGACGGGCGGGTACCTTAGAATCGGAGGAGGTCGGCGGGAAGGGGCCACCTTCAGTTCCAGGTGAGTACTATCCAGAATGGCTGGATAGGCAAAGAGTTCCTCGAGGACGAGGGTTTACTGCGTGGACCGTTACCGTAGGATTTCTCACTCTCATCTGTCCTCCGGTAGGGTATCTTTGGTATCCCGGTGTCATTCTCTCCTTGGGGGTTAAAGCAGGGTTTAGAGCTTTGAGAAACCGAAGGGCGGCTAGGAAATCCCCTAGCCCACCAAGCGGTGGTCTAGGGGAGGCTGGACCGGAAACTATTGGTCCAGGCCCGACAATGCCTGATTTAGGGGAAGAGAAGGAGCCTCCTAGCACGCCAGAAGCTTGCACATCTGGCAATTCCCCACCCGAATCTACTCCTCCTTCTGCATCTACGTCGAAACCAACCAAGCCTGGTCAAGAACCTAGAGTGTTAACAATAGGCAAGGTAAGTCTATTTAAGCTGAATACAATGGCTTTTAGAGAGGACCTTAGACAGTTGGCGGAACTGAACCTGGAGCCCCTCTCCAATTTGGTGCGGCCCCGATCTACTGATCATGGTGAGGTAGAAGTTTAGTGGTGTTACCCCGAAAAGGTAGAGGGCAATTCAACGTCCGCCTCCTGTCCGTCCTCGAATTGAATGCTTTGAACATGGGGAGATTGAGATGTCGTTAGCATCACGGATTTTGCGAAGGCCAATTAATATGTCTTTATCTGCTGGAAAAGCCTTTTGGGGCTTTGTCTCAGATATGTTGCACATAATGACTCAGCCACAACCGCTGCAGGTCCTTAGGCGCCAAGGCCATTCTTATCACTCAATCGTGCCAGGGACTGGGCTCATTGCTAGGGGGACTGATCTTGATGCGGCTCGAGCTGGATTTAATGTGGGGGGACGTGGGCTCACAGGAGCGGCTCTTGCAAAACTCCAAGCCACTAAGAAGTATGTTCAGGCTAAAGTAACTGGAGTGCCATTTCCGAAAGTTCCCGAGGTTGGTGATCGCAGTCCAGGTATTAATATGTAAAATTTAGCTGTGGACTTTGCAAGTTTCTGAGGAGCTCAAGCGGCCTCCGCCAATACGTTGAGAATGGAGTTGGAAATTTCGGATGGTAAGGCATGCAGGCCGGTTGTGGCAAAAATAACGT
>JBOHUW010000423.1:0-1851 GCA_050734895.1 Candidatus Dormibacteraceae bacterium
GATCAGGAGGCATCAAACCCTCTTCCCCAACTGCTCAGCATCAATAGCGAATCTATACGAGCGGTAACTCTTTAGGTGGTTTGAGCAAGGCCAAGCCTTGCATTGCCCCAATGAAAAAAAGTCGTTTTCGTTAATCCCTCCCCCACAAAGGGGGGAGGGATCTCTGACTGGCCGCGAATTTATCAGTCAGGACGCCAAAACCCAGCTATATGAGCCGGGACAAAATACTCTGGAGGTCTTGAGCCGGGGCACTACTTGGCGAGCTAGTTCCACTTTGGGTTGTGACAGGGCGACGAGCACTGGCCTCAACTGGAGCACTGGTCGCAGCAGCATTAGTGGTACCTGTAGGCGTACAGTTGGGCACCGAAACCACCTCCGCCTGCTTTTGATCTATGGTAAAGCAGCTTTCCTTCAGCGCCTGCTTAACCGCGTTCTGATCTGTTGGACTGAATGTACCGGTGCTGACTAAAGCCATCCCACAGGTACCTTTATAGAGGTTGGCCAAAGCCGGAGGCATGACGGGGGGAGCCTGCGGCGGCGGCGACACAGCAGCCTGAGCGTAGGTCGTTCCATTGGCCGCCAGTGCCGCCTCGGTCGGCTGAACTGCCGTGGTATTTGCCGATACAGGCACAGCCGTCGTCACCGGCGGAACGACCGGAGTCGGAGCAACGGGAGCGGCTGGGGATGGTCCTCCGCAATCAAGCGCGGTCTTAGCCACACAATCAGACATGGTGAATTTAAGGCCGAGGCTGTTGGTCTTAAAGGGGCCAGAGCCACCTTCTTGGGCAACACCAGTGGCACCTGGCTCATTTACTCCCAAATCGCCAATCCCTAGGTCGCTCAGGCCCGAGCCACCTGACTTCTCACTCCTACCGCCGGTAGTGCCCAGATTACTGACGCCTAAGTTGCTCAGCCCTAGGTCGCCCAGGCTCGAGCCACCCGACTTCCCATTCCCACCGCCGACAGTGCCCAGATTATTGACGCCTAAGTTGCCAACCCCTAGGTCGTCGCCACCTCCTCCGAGGCCGCCCAAAACGCTGCCCAAAATGCCACCCTGATGGCCTGGAAGCGCGGTGCCTGCCAAATCAGGATGTTGGGCAAAATAGTTCAAGTAGGAAGACTTGACTTGATTAACCATCTCCCCATTGACCCCGTTACTACAGGCGAGATCGGTATAAAATTTGCCTAGCTGAGCATTCTCCTTATAGGCTGCAGTTCCTACGTCGTTGGCGGTTTTATAGTTAACCAGAGGCCCAACTGCCACCTGACTTATCTGCTGCGCCATAGTGTCCTGTCCAACATCCTGAGCATTGGTCGTTGCGGGAGCGAAGCCAAGCGCCAACAGTGCTGCCGTTAACAGGCCCGTCAAAATCAAAGCCGGTCGCAAGCGCTGCCGACCCACCAAAAGCGATGACCCAAGTGATGGTTTCCCTAACATTTTCTCTTCCCCTATCCTCCCCGGCCAAATAAATTCTGGGCCAATCCGGAAGGCCCGCTCCTACAGCCGTAATCATTTATGACCATACACGTTTGAAAAGGCAAGGTCAAGTCCTAGGACAATTTTTTTATCAGCAACCGTTGCGATCTTAACACCGCATTAGGCGTTAACGGCACAAGGAAAGAGACGTTGGTTTTTTGGACTTCGACCGGTGTAGAATCTAGAGGTATAGAATTTAGGCGGAGGGAGTCATGAAGAGGAGGGGCGAGTAAAGGTGGCCTGGAATCAAGGCGAATATGACGAGATTCGCCGGCATGGGTTTGATCGGTTCAGCCGGCGGGGGGTAATCAAGCTGGGAGCGGCGGGGTTGCTCGCTGCCCAGATCAAGCAGGTCGAGTCGTTGGCCTTTGTGC
>JBOHUW010000424.1:0-1851 GCA_050734895.1 Candidatus Dormibacteraceae bacterium
TCTCACACGCCGTCGCGACGCGCTCACTGCGTACATCGGGCATCAGTTCAACCAAGACAGCACGGTACGCTTCAAGCAGGTTGAGTTAGATTCGACCGCCTTATTCGACCTATTTATCGACGTCCCGGCTCGGCCGGCGAGAATACCGAAAGACAGTGATTTTGCCCAAGAAATATTCACCTCCGCAAGGAGTCGGATTCAGGAAGGCCAAAGCCGCCTCCATCAGACGCAGATTCAGGCCGAGGATGAGCTTGACGATGATTACGAATATCACCCTGAAGACGATGGGAGCTATCTGAGAATTTCAAGTTCGGCGCGCCAGCCGATGGCGATCGGTGCAGCGGCTCTCCTCTCGGATCCAGCCTTCACCTGCGCCGCGCCTAGAATTGTCCTCGAGGGTGCGCCCGGTCAGGGCAAGTCCACGCTAATACAGTACCTTGCGCAGATTCAACGGTGGCGCATTCTGTACCCCGACAGAGCAGCTAGTGAAATCCCGCAGCAGCATGCTGGGAGTCCGCTTATGCTTCCCCTCAAGATCGAGCTTCGCGACTTGGCCTTATGGCTGAATGGCTATGATCCTTGGGCGGGTACTTCGAACCAAGCGCATAACCGCCCGAAGACCCTTGAGAGTGCCCTTTCGGCGCATGTCCAGAGGTACTCTGGAGGCATCACGTTCGACGTGGCGGATTTAGTAGGAGTTATGAAGAAGGCTCCTACACTTCTAGTGCTGGACGCACTTGATGAGGTCGCCGATCTAGATGACCGTCGCAAGGTTGTCGAAGAAGTCATGGCTGGCTTGTTGAGGTTGGAAATCCAGGGCCAAGAGATAAGAACGGTCGTCACTAGTCGGCCCACAGCCATAGCGAACTCCCCCACGTTCCCATCCAACCAGTTTACTTACCTGAGCTTGGCACCGTTGAAGCGGTCGCTCGCCATCGAATACGCTGGTCGCTGGGTAAAAGCTCGGCGCCTCGACTCGCGTGATAGTGAAGATTTGTTCGCCACTCTGCAACAGAAGCTAAAATCGCCGCATATGGCCGAGTTGGCAAAGAACACCATGCAGTTGACGATTCTGTTGAGTCTAATGCACGTTCGCGGAGTGAGCCTTCCGGACAAACGCACAGAGCTTTACTATACCTATATCGAAATGTTTCTCAATCGAGAAGCGGAGAAGAGCGATGTTGTACGTGATAACCGACGACTCCTTCTGGAGATTCACGGCTACATAGCATATTACATGCACGCACGCGCGGAGAGCAACAAATCGACGGGTCGGATTCCAGCGGATGGACTCCGCCAGGCAATCCAGGACTACTTGCGAAAAGAGGAGCAGCCGGACGACTTGCTTGAATCGTTATTTACAGGAGTGGTGGAGCGTTTCGTTGCATTGGTCTCCCGGGTAGAAGGTACTTATGAGTTTGAGGTGCAACCTCTTAGGGAGTACTTCGCCGCTCGTTTCCTTTACGACACTGCGCCCTACTCGCCAGCAGGCCGAGAAAAGACCGGAACCAAACCTGAACGATTCGATGGCATTGCATCGAATCCGTACTGGCTGAACGTCACGAGGTTCTTCGCTGGGTGCTTTAGCAAGGGAGAGCTGGCGGACCTGGCTGACCGGATCTGTGAACCGATCACCGCTAAAGAGCTGAAGTTAACACCATACCCCCGACTGCTAGCGATGTCACTGCTACAGGATTGGGCTCTTGCGCAGTCGAAAAAGGCAACGAAGCAGGTCGTGCGCGCGATTTTTGATGAGTTAGGGATACGGTGGGCCACCTGTCAGAGCGAAGGTCGACAGCTCTTCGACGTGGTCGGCACAAGATTGCCCGTCGGATCAGGAGGAGAGTACTT
>JBOHUW010000425.1:0-1849 GCA_050734895.1 Candidatus Dormibacteraceae bacterium
CTTGCACCTCCGCTTACTTTCGGCCTGTGCGATCCCATTGAGGTGC
This sequence comes from Candidatus Dormibacteraceae bacterium, assembly GCA_050734895.1. GTDB lineage: Bacteria > Chloroflexota > Dormibacteria > Dormibacterales > Dormibacteraceae > JBOHUW01. Next base: position 47 of record JBOHUW010000425.1, read on the forward strand.
AACTCCGGGAGCGGCGAAAGTCCTAGCACTTTCGCGCGAAGGCTGGTGGTGCTTCTTCGAATACATAGCAATGGAGCGGGAGACGGGCTTCGAACCCGCTACCTCGACCTTGGCAAGGTCATGCTCTTATATTTGCCCCGAAAATCCTCTGTTGTAAACTTAGCAGGAGCATTACCCTCGCAATGAACCTGCTCAACACCTCTACCTTAACTTTGCCCAAAGAGTCTCAAGGCACTGTTAGAGCAGTTTATAGAGTATCATATTGACAATCTTGAGTGGCGTCACGGAAGGAATTATGCGGCATTTTTATGCGCCTTCGCTTCACTCAGAAGTTTCTTCGCTGGAGAGGAAATCAGGGCGCCGGGGATATGAAGGTAAGCTTGGGCGACCACTCGCATTCCAATTCGGCCAGTCGTAGCCCAATTCCAGAAGGTCGGACCAGTAAGCTTCCCAGGAGGCGGTTCAAGGACGGCCTCCACTCGGCATCTGAGGCCCTCTCCAGATCATCTCGGTCGTCAAGGTTGCCGGGTCTAGAGTGATTTTCCAAAGATCCATAATGCCAACCCGACCGAATAGGTTAATCGGAAGCCTAGGCGAAAACACCAATGGAATCCTGAACTCATGACCGTCCAAAAAAGCCGAGTCCATAGTTAACCTCTGCCACGTCACAATACCATTAGCTGCAGTGAGCGCCATAGGGATGCAACGATTATCATTTATGCCTAAGCCAGGTTGCTCAATGCTCCTTAAACTCGTAATCGACGCTCCCGTGTCAAAAAGTCCAGCTACGAGAGATAAATGCTCCTGGGCGCCGATTCCTAGTCGAATAAATGGAGTAGGGCTGGGAAGCCCCGGGAATATTCACCAAGGAAAGTTAGACAAAGCTTTACAAATCGCCGCAGGTTAAAGCAGGAGGGCGCTATCTGCGGTTGGAACCTCCGTAACCGCGACCTGATGCCTGCTTATGCCCAAGAATTTCAGTTGCTGGATAAGCTCATGGTAGGTAGAAGCTGAGGTAACAATTTCAACCTTCTCGAACTGTTCCTTTAAAGGCCGTTCGGCGATCCATTGCCCCGCATATCCCCTAAGATCTATCGCTTCCATGGCCTTATTTTCCCACATTCAGACGGCTGGTGGCTCTCATTTTGACAGTTAAGTCATAGGGCCGATCAATTTTATGGGATCCGGATCAACAATCAAATAAGCATGAACAGTAAATAAAAAAACGGCTAAGCCCCGAAGGGATGGACCTCCACATAAGGTAGTCCTCTCAGCCGCTCTTTAAATATACCACCATCCGGTCATTCATCGCTCTTGGGAGAATAATAGCCGGCCTTTGGCCGGAGGCCGGCGGCGGCAAACGTTTCGTCCAGTCCATTTGCTAGGCGTAGAGACTCCCCCAACTCGCCTCGCAAGCTCGGCGTTCCAAACCTCACCCTCTCATCGTCGGTCTGGGGGTGGAGAGAGTGAGGTTTGGAACCGTTGGGGGAGAAATGCCTAGCTACTAGACGAAACGTTTGCCGCCGCCGCCCTAAGTATTGCAACAACCACCATCAAGCATCCCCTCCGATCATGGGAATGTGCCAGAAAAAAGGAAGAGATAAATATGCCCACCATGATTAATTGTGGGATTCAGTGAATGATCGGAGGAGATGCTCGATGGTGGCTCTCTGGAGGCAAGACTTATCTAACTATCGCCTCAGCGTATCTTCCCAACCGGATTCCACAACCTCACTCCTCCACCCATCCACATTCGTCTACTTCCCCGCCACTGCTCCTCAATTCACTCGATACGTGCTATCC
>JBOHUW010000426.1:0-1847 GCA_050734895.1 Candidatus Dormibacteraceae bacterium
TCTTACCTCTCTGGCTTCACAAGTACAACTATCATCGTTCCCATATCGCGCTAGGCGGTCTTCCTCCTATCTCTCGTGTCAACAATGTCCGTGGGCACTACACCTAGCCCCTACATTAGGTCTTCACAGTAATCAGACAACGACATTCTTTATGATTCATGAGAATTAATGATTGACAAATCGCTAAGTCTGGATAAACTTAAAAAGGTTGGCCTCGGCATTTATGAGGACCGGCAAGTTGATCAGTAAACAATTACGAAATCGGGGTAGTTAAATATGATTGAAGAGGCATGTGAAGCGATAGAAGTTGTTCGGGAGCACGACCGCCTCCAGGCGGAATCGAAGTATTGGCGTCGGAATACGATGCGATACATAGATAAGCTGTTAAACGAGTTGGAAATGCTCAACTTGAGAGGGCACAGCCAGACTCCGGCAGAGGTTGATTCGGCGGTTGCTGAGCTGATCGCCGAGGCGGAGATGGTCGCCTTGGTGGGGCGTCCTCGAGTCAGTATTATTGAGACGATGGATGTACTCTTTGAAATCCAAGATTCTCTAATGTTCAATCAGATCGAAGAATCATAATCTTTCTGTAAAAAAGCCTGGCTCGTGCCAGGCTTTTTTTGTGTCTGATTAATTAAGTTTTATAGACTTTATGAAAGACAATAAAGCACTTTCAAAAAGTTGTGTAAGTGACAATAAGGCTATAAATTTTTACCCTTGATCGCTGTCGTTTTGTGTTGCCTAGTCAGGCGACAATCACACTTTCTATGTAACCCCTGCAGCTGGCAAAAACAGTTGCTGTGAGTTTGCTAGTGTAGTGTTCCAAGTCGCTGTTTGCGGTTAGGGTCTGTCCGCTCAAATTGGCTCGGGTCAACTCTCTGACATGTATTCGCAGCTCACCCGAGACCGTGTGGAGTGGTTTGGTTTGGGCCAGCCGAGCCGCCAGGTGTTTGTATTTAAGGTTGGCCAGGGCGGCTACGGTAGCCGAAAATTCGAGTTGAGGGATTAGTGGGCGAGCCACTCGTATTCGGCCGGTAGCGCGATCAAACTCACCCCAAATCCCCGCTCGGAGGTCCTCGACAATTTCCAGACTGGAGTCGAGGTTCACCTCAGAGGTCGCCAAATCCGTCGTGAGGGGTTGGATCATCGCTCGCTCCAGGTATCGACTGAGGCACCCCACTCCCAGTTCGGGGTGGTTTTCCCACAGCCGTTTGAAATGCCGACTAGCAACAGCTGCCATCTGCTGCTGTTCGGTCTGACTAGGAGCGTGAGTGGGGAGGTTGGTCTCAAGCGTCTCGGCGGCAAGCAGCGAGTAGGCTCCGGCCGAGTTCAACCATCGGATTCCACACTCGAGTCCAGAGTCCTTGAAGGGTAGAGTTGAAAGTGCCACAAATCCTACCTTGGGGCCAGGATGAGGACCGAGCGCGGACAGTGCTCGGGGGGATGTTTGAGGCCTTGGGACCGTCCGCTTAGGGTCCGTTCGGAGAGCCTACATTTATGGTGTGCACGGTCTGGCCATTGCGCTACCGGTAAATCTTTTTGTGCACCTGCAACCGCTCCGAATGGGATTGGAGCTGCGGAGCATGATTGATCCCACATTGTGGCCGGCCGCTGATCGGAGCCGGCGAATCGAGCTGGCCGAGCGGGCGCACAGAGAGATCTGCCGGATGTTGCGGCTGCCGATAACCGAACTGATCTTTCTCTCTGTCCCGATGATGGGAGCGATGATCAGGCGCAACGAACTCACCGATGCCCTAAGCTGTGATCCTCTCCTGGTGCATGGCTCTGATCCAAGCCATCTGGTCGGATCGTTGGTCAGGGAACACTGTGTGCGAGCCAACTTACGC
>JBOHUW010000427.1:0-1825 GCA_050734895.1 Candidatus Dormibacteraceae bacterium
TCTCCAGTGCAGGCTGCCGCCAGACTTTAACCAGTCGTTTCCGAGCCGGGTCGCCAGTTGGCGCCAAGCATGAATACCCGCCACATTGAGATCGTGATATCTTCTCGGCGGTTTGCCGTTGGAGTTTATCCAGGCCAGACTGTATTTGCTAGTTCCGCCGCCTGGGCTGAGAGCTTCAATGATGGTTACTTGAGCCCCGGCCTCGGCTAGCCGTGCGGCCAGTGCCGAGCCAATGATCCCCGCTCCAATGACTATGCAGCGATGGTTCATGCCCTAACAGGCTGCCTAACTCTTCACCGAGCGACACTCCGGATGCTCTCCGCCCAATGTCAACTCCGCCTGTGCGGTCTCCCCGGCACGTTGATAGGTAACCGAAACTCGCTGCCCGGGGTGAAAGTTACTTCGCATCAGTTGGGGTAGGGGGTGGGTGAGATCAACGGAAGTGTCGTTCAATTTGGTAATTACATCATCGACTTTTAATCCAGCGGCAGAGGCTGGCCCATCGGAGTTGATGGCCGTAATCCGAGCTCCGGCCGTCCTTCCAGTCGCCGCGGCTTGGTCGGGGCTGACTTGGAGCGAATCCAGGCCATCGGTCGCTACCACAAATTGTCCGCCGGCGATTGCCTGTTGCACCTCGGTCTGCAGTGCTCCGGCCGGTTCGACAAAATCAATTTGCTTGCCAGCAATGTCGGTTTGGATGGAGAGGCCCACCACCTGGCCATCAACGCTCAGCAGCGGGGCTCCGTTCAATAGCGGATCAGATGGGGCGTCTACCTCGATCAGGCCGCTCATCTGGACATCCCCGCTCTCCGGAAAGAGGTTGGCGAGAGAATTTATGCGGCCCACTCCGCTGACTACAGTTCGATGCACTACCGAGCGCTCGGTGGGAGCCCCACCGAGCAGGATCCCGGTCTGGCCTGGTTGAACTACAGATGAATCTCCGAAAGTCAGAGAGCTTGGATGGCTAACCTGATCCACCTTGAGCACCACCAGGCCGGTTTGGCAGTCGTGATCCACTACCCGAGCATCATAAAGACGGGTGTCTCCGGCCAGTTCGACTTGGATCCTGGGCGCATTTACAACTGCACCGGCCGAAGTCACGATGTAACCATCGGAGCTGACTAGAAAGCCTGAGGGGGCAGGAGCGGTAGATCCCTGGATGAGGATTGAAACCACCGCCGGGGCTGATTTTTGAGTAACGCTGGCGACCGCGCTATCGTCACTGACCGATACCCGGGTTCCGAGGAGGGGGATGGAGGTGCCGTTGGAGCGTAGAGCCAGGCCCTGAATTCCCACCGTTACCGCCGCCGAGACGAGTGCGCTGATCAAAATCGCAGCGACCAAAAGTCGGCCTGGGCCGCCCCGCAACCAGGTTGAGCAAGTGCTCCAGATAATCGACAGCGGCGTGCGATGGGGCGAATTCGGTGCGTTCAAGATGGAGTTATTCTAAGTGGTTGGGTACCAGGTCAGCACCAGTTGGCGACCGTGCTCGAAACCGGCTCGTTGGTAGATACGGGTAGCAGCCTGATTCTCTTCCCGAGTCCAGACATACCCCAGAGTCACGCCTCGCTCCTGGAAAAGTTTCACTGCCTGTTGCACTAGGTCCTCGCCAATCCCTTGGCCACGGTAGTCATTGTCCACATAGACTTCGGCCACCTCTCCCTCCAGGCCCGTCCCCGGGTCGAAGAGCACTACCCAGCAGAATCCAATCAGCTGGTTCTTCTCAGCATAAGCGGCAAAGACCACGTTCTCGCCCCTGAACCGAACGTGGCGCGCTCCGGGGCTGCTGACGGTCGATTGCCGGTGCAGCCGGCCGGTGTGGCAG
>JBOHUW010000428.1:0-1823 GCA_050734895.1 Candidatus Dormibacteraceae bacterium
GTGGGATGCAGATATCGCCAGCTTGGAGCTTCGCCATCGACTCTTTCATACTGCCGCCCGTGTCTCCCACTCTGGCCGCCAGCTCATCATGCGCATTCAGGCCGATTGGAAATGGAAGAAAACCCTGCTGCTAGCCTTCCACCGACTGGGGCGTCTACAACCAGGCTAATCCTGCCCCTCAATTCTTCCCTGGCTCAGCCGCTCGGCCCCAAAGGCTGATGCTTTGTGTCTTTTAATCCTCCCCTCAACGCTGATTCTCACCCTCCTGACAATCCCAACCCCCCTTTTTCTCCCTTCCCGGACCTATCACGGACAGTGTCGCCTCTTGCTGAAAATCTGGGTTAATATTGACTACAATATAGACGTCGTGTCCCATCTTATTACAATATCAAGGTGTACGAGCCGGGGGAATTCTATTCATGCAACAGCCTCAATTGTGGTAGAAACGAAGGGAGGCTCTCATTTGAGCCTCCCTTCAGATCCGGCTTGCAAACCCACCCCCCTCTCGTTACTTAATACTTGACAGTGCCAGTAGCGATGTTATGGCTTGACCCACAGGTCCCAGTCAGTAAATAAACCGCCGTTCACACACAGGTGATCCCTCCAGACACCGTTGCTTTCCCCGTGCTTACCGTCGTCATCGCAATCGCTGTGATAGAAGAAGTAGTCTTGGTATTTCCAGTCTGGACCAGGCGCGCTGGAGCATGGGTGACTGCATGCTGGGGTATCAGGTCGTACCGATGCGGCTCCGGCAGTCGGCACAGCCAATGCGACAAGAGCAATGGCTACGACTGCACTACCATATAATTTCTTTGAAAGGTTCATGATAAAAGATACTCCTCTTTATGAAAACATCGTCCATTCACAATTCGGCTGAACTGGATGTTTAACTCATATATAGTGAGCGGGATTGTCTCTGCGCCGCCATGGTTTATGCTTCGTCATTTCATCACTTTAAATCTCCTTTGAACTAACTGAGAAATTGAGAGTAGAAGGGCCCTGCCGATCTATTCTGGAGTGTCCGGCTTGATTTGTCACCCGTCCTGAGGTCCGGGGTTTGCTCGGGGTGAGTCCAGGGTTTACTAAAAATTAATACTCGCCCTATCTTCTCTGTGAGATATGGTGAATATAATTAATGAGCAAAAGTAGAATGGAAATAGATCTGGGTTCAGCTCGATCCATCTCCGGAAAAGGGCTACTTCTGGAGCGCGAGAGGAAGGTAGAAACTCTGGCCGGGCCTTGGCCTCAGCCGGTGAAGGAAGTGGTCGCCTGGAGCGGGAAAGTCGCAACTGCTGAAGGTGGGACAGGCTTTGGCCGCTGAAAGCTGGATGCGAACAATTAAGTGCCGGGGGCTTGGAGAAAAATTTTGAGGGCGATTTCAAGGGGATCGAGGCAACAAATGAGTGATCAGGGTCTGATATTAGGCGATTGAAAGCCTGTGCAGGAGTGATCCAGCCGAGGGTCTTACGAGGACGGCTATTGAGCTCGGCAGCGACCTTGATCAGGTGCTCGGGAGAAGGGACTGAAAGTTCCGTGCCTTTGGGAAAATACTGTCGCAGGAGGCCTTAGTGTTCTCGTTTGAGCCACGCTGCCAGGGACTGTGCGGGTCACAGAAGTAGATGTCAAGCTCGGTAGCCAAGCTGATCTCCCGGTGGCGGACAAGCTCTCTTCCCTGGTCCCAGGTGAGCGAGCGGCGACAGTGGGATGCAGATGTCGCCAGCTTGGAGCTTCGCCATCGACTCTTTCATACTGCCGCCCGTGTCTCCCACTCTGGCCGCCAGCTCATCATGCGCATTCAGGCCGATTGGAAATGGAAGAAAACC
>JBOHUW010000429.1:0-1822 GCA_050734895.1 Candidatus Dormibacteraceae bacterium
GTGAGTTTCGTCGGTCAGCCCAAGCCGCTGATGATCGACGAGGTCCAGCGAGGAGGGGATGAATTGGTTCTGGCGATCAAGAGCCATGTCGATCGCTATCCAGATCCTAGTCAGTTCGTCCTTGCCGGTTCCACTCGCTTTCTCTCCACTCCCTCGCTAAGCGAATCGCTGGCTGGACGAGCTGCAATTCTGAATATTTGGCCCTTTGCCGAACAGGAGTTGGCTGGAGTTTCACCGAGCTTTATAGATCTCGCCTTCGAGAATTCGGATTTGCTACGAGAGCTCTCCCCGAGTACTGTCAGTCGCTCAGAATATTTCACCCGCATCTATCGAGGTGGCTATCCGGAGGCAATGGTCCTATCCTCGGCCCGGCTTCGGGAAAGTTGGTACGAAACTTACTTGCAGTCGGTTGTTGAGGCGGATATGCGGGAGATGACTCGAATTGGAGAGCCGAGCAACCTCTTGTCGATGATGCGAATATTGGCGTCTAACACCTCCCAAGAAGCCAATGTCTTGAAAATCGCTGATGCTCTTCAGCTCCACCGCCACACGGCCACTCGATACTTGAGTTTGCTGGAGAGTGTCTTTCTTCTTCACCAAGTTCCGGCCTGGTCGCGTAATCTCTTGGCTCGGGTAGTGCGTCGTCCTAAGCTGCATCTAACCGATACAGGATTAGCCGCGTATCTCTTGGGAGTCGATCAGATCGGATTAAGCCGGCCGATTGCTCCGGCAAGAGGACCTTTAGTCGAGACTTTTGTGGTTAACGAGCTGGCCAAACAGCTAACTTGGAGCCGGCACCGCGTTCGACTCCACCATTGGCGGATCAGCGGGGGCCCGGAGGTTGATCTGCTGCTAGAGCGGGCGGATGGCCTTGTGGTGGGGATTGAAGTTAAAGCCACCGATACGATTCGGAAGTCGGATTTTACCGGGCTGGCAGCACTTAGAGATGGTTTAGGGGCTGACTTTATTCAGGGCTTCGCTTTGTACTCCGGAGCCAATGCCCTGTCCTTTGGTGACCGTCTCACAGCCCTACCCCTCAGCGCTCTCTGGAGTGGTAGTGGGAGCTAGGGTCTCATGGGAGTTGACCTTGATTAGCCAATCCTGGAACATGGCCGAACGACATGGTGCGGTGCAGTAACCGGGCAGCCAACTCAGTGGATTGTGGCCCACAGCTGCATAAATCTCCTCAAGTTGAGTTATCTATAAAGCCGTCTGGCCCCATTAAACTGACTGTCCGCCTTTTATCCTCCTCCGGTAGAGAAAATAGCGAGGGAGGAGGGCCTCTCCTCAAGAAAGATTGCAACGTAAGGGGGGTTAAATGAAATATCGACTGTTTTTGAGTTCCATAACTTTACTGGCAGTTATGCTCCTCCCCTCACCGGTGTTAGCCCAAACTCCAGCTCAATCTAACTTCGCAGCTGTCAGTCAGATTGTAGGGATGATAGCTCAGACCTGTAAATCACCTAATCGGCCGGCCGGCTGCGCTAAATATTGGGGCAGTAGATCAACCCGGCGAACTACCCAAACTGGTAGCCTCCCTGGACCGAATGGTAACTCCTTGGAACCGGCCGGCCGATCCCCTGAACAAAGTGGTTATCTCCCGAACTCAGGACCACCTCCCTCCTCAAAAGAACTCAAGATTAGGTTAACTGGCTATACCTTCCAAAACAACACCCCCCCCTAACACGGCTAGCCTCAACCCTGAAATGTCAGTTTTACATCAACAGAGTGGTGGGACTGGTACTTACGAAGATCCAATAACCGCCGCAATACCCGGTCATCATGGTTTTGGCATCTGGACGAAAGGCGCTAAGCTCTATAT
>JBOHUW010000430.1:0-1822 GCA_050734895.1 Candidatus Dormibacteraceae bacterium
ACGTATGTGGGTCCTCTACATAGTTAACGAGATTGCCAATACCGTTAATCCGGGCACCAACCACGTCACCGTTATGGATTACCGTAGCACCGGGGGTGCCTGTAGAGATGATATCGCCAGGCTCCAGCGTCATGATTTTTGAATAGTGACTTACCAGCCAATATGGTCGGTACGTCATTGAGGAGACAGTGTTCTCTGCATGCACCGAGCCATTTAGGATCGTGGCTATACTGACAGCATCCAGATCCTCAATTTCATCCTCTGTCACCAGCCACGGACCGACACTACAGAAAGTATCGTATGCCTTCGCCACGGGAATGTATCGCGGATTACGACGAATGAGATCCTCGGCAGTCATGTCGAGCACGCACGTATATCCAAAAATGACCGATCGCGCATCTGAAAGCGGAACATTACGGCACCGCTTCCCAATAACGACTCCCAGCTCCGCCTCCGCCGTGACGCGACCAACATCACTTGGCAATTGGATAAAGTCGCCGTTACCTATGAGCGTTGTATTAGGGCGCATATAAGAGCCAGGTTGCTCATTGAGCAGTTTGACATTGAGCTCGTCCGCATGGCGCCGGAAATTAAGCCCAACACCCCACAACTTGGGTGGGTCACGATAGAGTGGTCCAAATTCAACTTCGTGATCTGCAATCGTCGGCGCCGTTACTGATAGCCGCTCTAGCTCGGTAGCCAAAGGTGAAAGTGGGCTATCCTGTACAAGTTCCCTCAGGTTGGAACTGAAGTTGCCATGGGCTACTGCATTAAGTCGCCCGATAGGGACAAGACCATGAGGTCTATGGACTGCAGCCTCTTCATGGCCATCAATACGGATAGTACAAAACTTCATAGTTGCCCTCCAACAAGATTATGGTATGCCTAGCGCCAACAGAGACTCCAACACAAATTCATACTGGACTGGAATACGCTACTTTCGGATCAGCGATTCGGACCACGTCCGCTGCACTCATAAGCATTTCTCTAGTTACACGGAGCGCACATTGTTGAGGATCAACCCCCTTCAGTAGGGTAACAGGATCTAGATCATACTCATGAGCGAATTTCAATACCTGTGGAAGGTCTGAAGAATGCAACCGAAAGAGCCCGCAAATAACATCTAGCGAATCTGGTCGTTGCGGCATCAGACTCCCCGCGATTTCTGCCGCAACGGCTAATTCTTGCAAAGAAATCGAGTCATCTATTTGCATACGGTGCAACATCGCAACAATTTTTTCAGTGTTAGCATTTCCTCCGCTGCGCCCTACACCGCGCAATGTCGTGTCGACGAATGAGGCCCCTGCACGCCATGCCGCCAATGTGTTCGCATTGGCAAGACCAAGGTTATCGTGACCATGGAAACCCACCGCAATTTGTACCCGATCACAAGCAGCAGAGACGTAATTCTCCACCTCGTCAGGAAACATGCCCCCGGCTGAATCAACGAGGTAGACGATGTCGGCTCCAAACTCGGCACATCGGGCAGCGGCCGCAGCAAATTCCTCCGGTAGAATAACGTACGATTTCATGAAGTTGACTGCGGTGAGTAATCCGCGTTCCTTAGCGTGTCGAACCGCAGCTTCGGCACTGACCATATCAGTGGCATTGACCCCGATTCGGACAAACTTCATGCCCAAATCAGCTCCTTTGTCAATAGAATCCAGTCGTCCGATGGAAGGTTGATAGAAGACCCCCCAGTGGGCTTTGTCAAGGGCTTTTGCCGCAGCTCGCATATACTCTTCATCGCTGCAAGCGCTAGCCCCGAGTCCTGCCTCGGACGCTCCCAGGCCTGCGCCGTGGCCAACCTCAATCATAGCTG
>JBOHUW010000431.1:0-1816 GCA_050734895.1 Candidatus Dormibacteraceae bacterium
GAATACAATAGAGCTCTCTCGTCGAGCTGGTAAAGACATTGAGCGGCTGTCACGAACTGATCGACGTCGAGTTCGTGAAGCATTTGACGCTTTGGCCTCCGGTGTCGGGAATCTCGATATCAAGATGTTAGTTGGTTGTAATCCTTGGCTTAGGCTTCGGGTGGGCGAACTACGAATACTGTATAGATCCATTCCAGACGGGAGATTGTTGATCGGCCGAGTAGTTAACCGTCGTGACCTGGAAAGGGCAGTACGTTCTCTAGGAGTAGCTTGATCTGATTTCGTAGGGGATAACTGTAGGTTGCGAAGAACTTCGGCCTAAGGGCTTGTTTCACATGCCATCCGGACTCGGACCTGGGCAGGCACGGGGCCGGATGCTGGCAGCGAGCATCAACTCAGCAGGAGAGTGGCGTGAGTGTGGCGGCAATTATGAAAACGGATGACCTCAATTTTGCCTCTTTAACTCTCCGCTAGAATCTTCTCTTAATTAAGTCCGGATCGAGAGGGCACTCCAAGCCTTTGGGCTTCTTGGTTAGCGGCCAGAACTCTCGTGTTGTGAAAAGGGTCAGGAATAACCCTGAAACTTCACCGCTACCGCCTTGGTGCGGGTGTAGGTACGCAGCGCCTCGAAACCTTTCTCTCGACCATGGCCTGAATGCTTGGCTCCGCCAAAGGGCAGCTCAACTCCGGCGCTGGAGCCGAAGTTATTGACAAACACCTGCCCGCTGCGCAGCTCGCGGGCGAGCCACAGCGCGCGATCTATGTCTTTAGTCCAGATGGCCGCGACCAGTCCGTAGCGGGTGTGGTTGGCCAGCTCGATCGCCTCCCGCTCACTGCCGAAGGGAATGACCGAGAGCACCGGTCCGAAGATCTCCTCTTGGGCTATTAGCGCAGCCGGAGCCACCTGGTCGAAGAGGGTGGGTAAGAAGTAAAATCCACCACTCAGCTCCGGTTCTTTCGGCGCCTCGCCCCCAACCACCAACCGCGCCTCCCCTCGGCCAATCGAGACCAGCCGCTCAACTCGCTCTCGCTGTGCCCGAGAGATCAACGGCCCGAGTTCGGGATCCGAAGGGCCGGGCCCAATTTGGACTTTGGCAAAGTGTTCCCTCAGCGCCTCCACCGCCTCCTGCTCTCGGGAATGCTCGACCAACAGTCGGGTGCCCGCCGAACAGGTCTGACCGGCGTTGTGAACGATTGACTTGGCAACCGCGGCCAGTGCGGCCCCAAAGTTGGCATCAGCAAAGAGGATTTGGGGAGATTTACCGCCCAACTCCAGGGTGACCGGAACATGGTTGGCGCCCGCCGCCTGACTAACCAAACTGCCCACGGTGGTTGACCCGGTGAAAGAGAGGTGATCGATGTCAGGATGTCCGGCAAGGGCCGCCCCCGCCTCAATGCCGATTCCCGAAACAACATTGTAGGCCCCTGCCGGAAGCCCGGCTTCCAGGGCCAGCTCGGCTACTCGGAGCGAAGTTAGGGGAGCCTCCTCGGCCGGCTTGAGCACGCAGCAGTTGCCGCTAGCCAAAGCCGGAGCCACAGTCCGGGCACAAATTGCCAGGGGATAGTTCCAGGGCACTATATGAGCGGTTACTCCGTGCGGTTCGGGGAGAGCGAGGAGGAGTGCGTCGGCGGCGGCGGAGGGAATGACCTCCCCATGGAAGGCCTTGACCGTGTCGGCATAGAACTCAAAGTACTGTGCGGCAACCTCGGCATCGCCGCGAGCCTGGCTCAGCGGTTTGCCGGTATCCAGGCTCTCCAGCCGGGCCAGTGAATCTAGATCGCGCCGAATCAGTTGGCCGAGGCGCCGCAGCACGGC
>JBOHUW010000432.1:0-1798 GCA_050734895.1 Candidatus Dormibacteraceae bacterium
CTGGTGCGCTGGGAGGCGATCACCGGCACGCCTCATGTACTCTCAGGCTCAGCGGAGTGACTTGAAGTCATTCGGTCACTGCTTGTCCGAATCATTCGGCTATTGCAGTGTCGTCGATCAGGACTGTCGATCATTGACTCTCTTTATTACAGAGCAGGTCAGTCTCGTCCAGTGCGCGAACGACTAGTCCCTTGCTGATCCAAGGCTCGCGTGGGTTCGTGGCGAGTCTTTCAAGCCACATAAGCTGGTCAGTGAAATACGTCCAATATGGTGTACCCTCACTGAAGACGAGCATTGGCCCTTCGGTGCCTCGCTTGCCATGACCGTAAAGCATCACACGGCAGCTTCGATCAATCTTCTCCATTGCAAACGAGCAGGGGAAGTTGAATGTAAAGATGCGCATCCCGGCCGATGGAGTTGCGGGAACTATTCTTTGCGAAGCATCAAAGAGCGGGCGAAGAATCTCTCGTGTATAACGTAAGGGATCTTCCATCGCTGCTTCGACGGGCTCAATGCGGTACCGATCCCTCCGGGAATCGCAGTACGGATCCATGACGTAAAATGTTACCGGAATCTCCCGTGCTTTCGCCTCGAATAACGGGAGCATTTCATCTTTGGCGTAGAAATTGCGTGTTAGTCCGAAGACTGTAATCCCTTCACGGGCGTTGTCGACACGTTCCACTAAATCGTTGAGGACAGCTTCATTAGTGCGAGGCCACAGATTAGAGATTTCGGCTTCTTTGTGCTGATCGGCCAGCTCGGTTGACACGACCGGTCGCGCAGGCGTCGCTGCCGCCCCCGGCTTAGCCGGCTCGGGTATGAAGTCAATTCCACCATCGTGGATCTGGAATAGTTGGTCGACTTTCCAGTCGGGGAACATGCTCTCCAGGATTCGGCAGTGGTCGGGGTAGGGAAGTCCGACCAATTCACCGGAAAGCCACCGGTAGAACTGTGCCTTGCTCGGCCACCCTCCCCGCAGAGTCGGGTCAGCTTTCGCGGCGACCCTGTCGTACTCGCGGCAAAAGGCGCGGTGTGTTTGCAGGTGGCGGTGCTGGAGTAGCACCTTGAGCACGAGGGGCTTGGCGTCCAACGGTGGTGATCCTCCTTCGGCGTTGAGCGAGACGAGACTAGCACATTGGAGAGACTCCGCGAGACAAGAGGAGGTACAGAAGGTGGGAGAAGAGACGATCACGAGGTCGAGAACGGACTTGACCTGGCCGAAACTTGTGGTGTCGCCCGCAGACCCAGGGTGGCAACCACACCGACAGTCGAGTCAGAAGGGCAACTATTCATGGCGATCCCCAGGGGATACCGATTCAGTATCGCATACGATAACGCATTTCCACAGGGCTTGGTTTTGATTGGCGACGTCGCGCCGGACAACGAATACCAAACGCGCGAGGACAAAGCCGCCAGCCGACCGGTGCGACAGAAAATCGACGAGACGACGGGTCAGCGGCAGTGGAAGGCCACGGTCACCGACCCAGGCGAGCCCGCAGCCAAGCGGGCCTCGTTTGAAATCACGTTGATCGCTGACGTGCAACCAGTTCCCACGACCACCGAAGTCCTGCCGGGTATGCGGCCTATCCAGCTCGATGGGCTCAGCGCCGAACCCCGAGTCGCCGGCAACGGCGAATTTAAGTACCAGTCTTATGTCTATCGGGCAACGGGTTTCACCGCGACGTCCAGTGCTGCCGGAACTCGGCCGTCGCAGTCGATCAAGCCGAGCAGCGCCGCGAGCAGCGGTGAGCAGCCCGGCGAGGCCGCGTGAGTCCCGCGATGGGCCGCGGCGAGGTTG
>JBOHUW010000433.1:0-1792 GCA_050734895.1 Candidatus Dormibacteraceae bacterium
GAGGAACACCTCCAGCCATTCCGGGGCCCACTCTCGGACCTTGGTCAGACCAGCGATCAAGGCCCGATACTCCGCCTGATTGTTAGTTGCCCGGCCCAGATAATCACTGCCCTCCCACAGCAGCTGTCCCGCCTCGTCCTCAATCACCATTCCTATTCCCGCCGGACCGGGATTACCCCTTGCCCCCCCATCGGTAAAGAGTCGTAGCGAATTCATCAGTCAACCATAATATAAAGCAGCCTTGACCGAATACCTGCAGCTCACAACCACGGTGGATTCGCCAGAGAGGGCATCGCTGCTCTCTCGAGGCATGGTCGAAAAGCGGCTAGTAGCCTGTGCCCAAGTAATGGGACCAATCCAAAGCACCTACTGGTGGCAGGGCAAGATTGAAGAAACTGAGGAGTGGATGATTCTGGCCAAAACGAGGGCGAACCGAGTTGATGAACTCCTAGAATTTCTTAGGACTGAGCATCCTTACGAGACCTTCGAAGCCATTGTTATGCCGATAGTTGCTGGGAATCAGAAATATCTGAATTGGATTAGCTCTGAGACCGAGCTGTAGCTCCTACAGAGAACGACTACTCTAGGGGTAACCGTCATTAGCCAGTCGGAGCTCGTGAAGCAATGAAAAACAACTCTGGATCGTCCTCATATAAACACCATAAAGTTATGGATAAAAATACCGAAGACTGAGCATAACCATCCACTTCAGAGACGTTCATGCTGCGACAGCTATGACTGCTGCTCGGGGCAGTCTGGTATTGACCGGAGGGGCATTTCGCTCGAGCATTTTTTGCAAGGCTTGGAGGTTCAACTCCTGGGCCCAGGCGAGATCCGGCCGGTGATGCCGATGATCCGATGGAATGTGGGGTTTGCCGCTAAATACCCGGTCGAACTTTTCGATCATGCCAACGTGGTGTCGACGGCGCATATCTTCGAAGTCCAGATGGGCTTTGCCTAGCCTTTGCCCGCCAAAGCGAGCTTGTGGTAGTCCTAGCACCCGCGCTCCCATCTGAGACTCTGAAGCATTAAAGTGCCACCATTCATAGGGGTACCCGGTAAATCCGACAACGGTCAGGGCGTTGTGTAGCAGGCGACGGTTATCTCGACATTCTGAGCCCTCAGGATCGAGCGATTTCTTTTCTTCGTAATACCGCAAAGCAGCTTCAGAGCCGCCCCAATCAAAGGGAGTACCGAAATCGAGCATCTCCCCCTCTTCGCGCATGATGAGTATTCTTTCCATTTCAAGCACATAAGCTTTTTTGGATGCCCCATCCGGTTCCGCGTACGGATTCTCTACAGGCCGAGAAAAAAGCGACCAATCTGTTTCATATGGACACTCACTCAACTGCTGGTCTATCTCTTGAATCCTGGCCTCATCTTCTGATGAGAGCTTGACGATGACCAGATCAACCGAACCGCCGGTGTTGTGCGGCGCCGGGCGTGTGGAATCTTTCGACGGAAGCCGAACATATTTCTGGGTCTCCATGCTTAGCTCTTCGGGCGTGAGATCTGGTCTAGATTTACGCAAGGATTTCAGATAGTAGTTGTAAAGCGACTGCTGCATCCCAAGTGACCGGTAGGCATCAAATATCACGAATCGGTGCCTCGGGGGCAGCAACTCCTGCGCTTGCAGCAACCTGCCAGCCACGCTCTCTCTAAGGAAAATAGTGATGAACGCGCCGGCAATCTGATTGCCTGGTCTGTCCCCCAAACTGTGGAGTGATTATATAAGAGTCTAGCCGGTGGTTGCATGAACAATCTCGAACTCGACTGGGGTAAGCATTCCGAG
>JBOHUW010000434.1:0-1784 GCA_050734895.1 Candidatus Dormibacteraceae bacterium
GTGGTTGATGTTGCGCAAAGGCCGATTTTGGCCTACGGGCTGGCCGGCTGTCGACCAGCGGCTCAGCTGGCCTCTCGGCTGTGGTCGGCTGCTCCTCAGAGGTGTATTGATCCGGCCAAAGAGTATTCAGCCGAGGTGCAAACTACCAAGGGAGCTTTCACCATTCGGCTCTCCGCACATGATGCACCGGTCACGGTTAACAACTTCATCGTGCTTGCCCAGCAGGGTTATTTCACCGGACTTCATTTTTTCGAGAGTAAGGATTGGGAGATCCGCAGTGGAGATCCCACCAACACCGGTCATGGAGGCCCTGGATATTCTCTTCCCGCCGAGCCGGTAGCCGGTGGAGAGAAGTGGCTGGCCGGTTCGGTGGGGATGGCTCGTGTGCCGGAGGGGGGGCTGTCCGGAGGGCAATTTTTCATCACCCGAACCGTTTGGCCGGGGGGTAATCCCTCGATCAGCTACAACCATTTTGGGATGGTTCAGGCGGGCTTTGATAATCTCGCTCAACTCTCCAGCAGCGATCGGATTTTAGGGGTTGAGGTGATTCAGCAGTGATCTTAAGGCTCACCGCCAGCGTATAATTTGAAGAGAAGCTAATGTCATTTGGAATCCATCCCGTTTTTCTATTTGTTTTGTTGATTTTTTTGCTGGCGATTATCCTGGTTATTTTTTTGGTTTCGCTGGCGATTGTGTTGATTATCCTTTTGATAATTCGCAAGCTCATCCGGAATTTGAGGTAAGAGAAACTAATGCCATTTGGAATTCACCCCGTCTTCCTAATTATTCTTCTGGCGATTGTCCTGATCATCTTCGGTCCTGGCAAGCTGCCTGAACTGGGGGGCGCCGTCGGTCGGAGTATGAAGGAGTTTCGTAAGGCCTCCAGCGATCTGGGCGACCAGGTGAGGGATGCTATTCATGATCATCCAGGGGCCTCCTCGCCCGATACTCTGCCTAAGTTTGATACCATGCCCGATTTTCCTGAATACAAGCCAGAGTTTAAATCGGAACCCCACCCAGAGATCAGGACTGAGCCCAAGATCGATCCGAAGCCAGATACCAAACCAGAAACCAAATAAACAGCAGTGGCCCTGCTGATTAGACGGCCGGAGAAGAAAAAGATTCGTTCCCCCGACGGGACGATGAGCATAACCGAGCATCTGGAGGATCTGCGGCGGGCTCTGATCATCGCTGCGATCGGGTGGCTGGTTTGCAGCGTGGCAGCGTGGTTCTTTACAGTGGATTTGC
Source organism: Candidatus Dormibacteraceae bacterium (assembly GCA_050734895.1). Taxonomy (GTDB): domain Bacteria; phylum Chloroflexota; class Dormibacteria; order Dormibacterales; family Dormibacteraceae; genus JBOHUW01. Next base: position 1,249 of record JBOHUW010000434.1, read on the forward strand.
TCCACCTGATCGAGGCCCGCGCCGGGGTGGGGCGATTCGTTTTCTTCGGTCCGACCGGGGCCTTCATGCTCCGGCTCAAGATCGCCCTTTTCGCCGGTACCTTAGCCGCGTCGCCGGTTATCTTCTGGCAGATTTGGTGGTTCGTCAGCCCCGGCCTGCACACCCACGAGAAGCGAATCGTTCTCCCTCTGATAGCTGCTACTACCTTCTTCTTTCTGCTCGGGGTGAGCTTCTGTTTCTATGCCCTTCCGCTGGTAATCCATGTGCTGACCGGATTCGCTCCCGATTCCGTGCTCCAATTTATTCCCAGTGGAGACGATTTTTTGGGTTTTCTGCTCGTCTTCTGTCTCGCCTTTGGGCTGGTCTTTGAGCTTCCGGTGGTGCTCTGGACATTGGGAATGTTGAAGATCGTCAGCTCCCGTTGGCTTTGGTCGACTCGACTCTACTGGTTTGTCGGGCTGGGTCTTTTGTCTAACGTGATGACCCCAGGAGCAGATCCGCTGACCCCGCTAATTATCTTCGCGCCACTGCTTGTC
>JBOHUW010000435.1:0-1782 GCA_050734895.1 Candidatus Dormibacteraceae bacterium
TCTCCGCCTCATAGGTAGCCACCCCGAAACCAAAGCGACCATAGATTGAGCCTTCTGAGGCCCCCAGAATTGCAACTGCCTCTTCTCGACGGTAAGAATCTTCCAGTTGGCGACGCAAAATAGCAGTAAGCAACCCCTGACGGCGATGTGTCGGTCGTACTACTGCTGCCGTTATCCCGACAGCAGTAGTCACTACCGGGCCGGGCACGGTAAGTGGGAGAGCAAAGGAAACCGCTGAAGCCACCAGTTGCCCCCTATCCCAAGCCGAGATAGTCCGCTCTGACTCCCTCTCCCGTTTCAGATCGGCAATCTGTGCCTCGGTTGGCGAGGGCAAGCCCAAGACCCGACGCTCAAGAATGAGTGAGGTAGCAACCTCCTCCTCCTGGAGCGGCCGCAAATCCCAATTCATCTGATCGCTTCTCTATAGCCCTTCAGATTGCGCTCTATCTCACCCATCGAATCCCCGCCGAACTTCTCCAGGAAGGCTTCGGCCAAAACCAGGGCCAGCATCGCCTCGCCGATCACCCCGGCCGCCGGAACGACACATATATCGCTTCGCTCGTAATGGGCTCGGACCGGCTCTTTGGTCTGGAGATCGACCGACTGAAGCGGCGTCTTCATGGTGGAGATCGGTTTTAGGGCCAGCCGCAGATCGATCGGCTCGCCATTGCTTATACCTCCGGTCAGCCCTCCCGCTCGGTTGCTCAGGTGATGGAAATTGCCCTCCTGGTAGGTGATCTGATCATGAAATTTTGAGCCCGGCCAGGCCGCTCCGGCAAAACCAGCCCCCACCTCCACCCCCTTGACGGCGTGGATACTCATCATCGCCAACGCCAGCCGGCCGTCCAGCTTGCGATCCCACTGCACGTGACTGCCCAAGCCGGGCGGAACTCCGGTGGCGATCACCCGGAAGCTGCCGCCGAGGGTATCCCCCTGCTCACCAGCCAGGTCGATCGCCGCTACCATCCGTTGGCTCAGCTCAGAATCCGGACAGCGCACCGGGGAGGATTCGATCTGCTCCTCAGTCAGCGCTTCGAGGTCGAAGCAGTCGATCCCAGCATCAACCTCCCCGATCGACTGAGTGAAGCTGAAGATTCGGATATTGAAGGCCGCGAGCAGCTTTCGCGCCACTCCCCCGGCGGCCACCCGGGCCGCCGTCTCCCGAGCGCTGGAGCGCTCCAAAACATTTCGGATGTCCTGGTGACCATATTTGAGCACCCCAGCGAGATCAGCATGGCCCGGGCGTAGTTTAGTCACCGGCCGCCGCGGCTTGAAACCCTCCGCCTCTGGCGACATATCGGCCAGCCAATTCTGGTGATCGCGGTTTTCGATCACCATCGCCAGCGGACTGCCCAGCGTCACCCCCCCTCGCAGGCCGCCGACAAAGCAAGCCTGATCGGTCTCAATCTGCTGCCGCCGCCCTCGACCATAGCCGCCCTGCCGCCGGGCGAGATCAGCCCGCAGCTCGCTCCCGGAGAGAGCCAGCCCGGCCGGCAGCCCATCGATGATCACGGTCAGCTGCGGACCGTGCGACTCCCCGGCGGTTAACCATCTGAACACCTGACTATGGTACTCAACTCGGCGGTTGCGCTCACTCTGAGGTCAGGACGATCCGGTTCAGGGTGGGGAGGGGAGCCTGTCCGGTAGTTGGAGGCTGTGCTAGCGGGGCCCCTTGTGGAGGTGATGCCGAACCGGGAGCGCCGGGTGGGGGCGGAAGCTGAGGAGCAGGTTCACCAGGAGGAAGAGGAGAATTCTGTGGATCTGTTGGACTAGGAGTGACCC
>JBOHUW010000436.1:0-1777 GCA_050734895.1 Candidatus Dormibacteraceae bacterium
ATCCTCGCTTGGGTTGAGTTGGATGTACGTCATTTGATTGATTCACCTTATCCCTTATCTTTGTCGATTTTTTCTCAGGCAATGTCCTTATCAACTCACTGCCATGCTATTCCATGCAAGTTTTTTCCCGATACTGATTCCCTATTATCTTACTTTCTGCCTATCCTGTCTTTACGGATTTGGCGGGGCGCCCGAATTTCTTGGGCCTTGCTGCGGCCCTCCCGGCCCTCCTCCAGGGAATGGGGCCCCGATTGGGGGAAAGGGGGCACCATTACCATTGCCCGGACCAAAGGGGCCGTTGTTTCTACCCCCGCTCCCGGGCTCATCGCCACCGCCCGGACCAGGAGTAGGGGCTGGAGGGTTGGGCGGCGGTTTACCCGCATCCGGCTTGGATTGATTGGCAATTGAGGCCCAACTCGGAAGGTGGGGGGTAGGCTGATGTTGGTCGGTACCAGGCATCAACCACACTCCGGGGGATGGCTGACTCAGACCGGAGGGAGGCGTATACCAATCGGAAGCTGGGGCATGTAAAGCGTCGAGAGCATGAGACATGAAATCCTTCCATCCGGGGGCGGCACCAAAGATCGCATCGTAGCTCTGCGCCGTGGTGCTGATTGGCCGGTTGTCCGGGTTACCAAACCAGAAGGCGCTGGCCAATTTGGGAGTGAATCCGAGCGTCCATTCATCTCTGAAGCTCTCCGAAGTTCCGGTTTTGGCCGCTACCTGGTGACCAGACAGGAGGAGATTTTCCGAGCTGGAGCCAAAAATCTCCTTGCGGTTGTCGTTGTTGGACATGATCGCGGCCATGATGTAGGCTACCTTGGGATCCAAAACCGGCTTGGCTTCAGCCGCGGGATCATATTTACGAATCTCGGTGCCATCGACCGCGGTTACCCGGAGAATTCCAGTCGCCGGATGATAAATCCCTTTATCAGCGATGGTCGCCGTTGCCGTACTCATAAGTAGAGGGGTCTCCGGATAGCCGCCGAGCGTGAAGGTGGCTCCAAAATCACTCGCCGGCTCGGTCGAACTGAAGGGGCCGCCGAGCTGTAGGGGATATTTGGGCGGGGCTCCCAGCTGGCGCGCCATATCGATCACCTTATCTACTCCGGTAGAGATTTCTACATAGACGGCAGGAATGTTGAGTGAATTTCCCATACATGTCTGAAATACACACTTCGGGAAGGAGCTGGAATCGTAATTCTTAGGCGAATAGTTTCTATCCTGACCGGGCATGTTTACCGTGATCGGAGCATCGGGCACATCGGTAACCATGGTGTATTTGCCGCTGGCAATGGCCGCGGTGTAGGTGAAAAGCTTGACCGTCGAGCCCGGATTGACCGGCTCATCAGCGGCAAAGTTGTAGGAGCTGCCCGGTTGGTTGGGCACTGAGCCAACCATCGCCAATACCTCTCCAGTTGCTGGATCGATGGAAGTCATCGCCCCCTGGTGCATGTTATGGCCGGCCTGTTGAACTCTGGAGACGTTGTTCGCCACCGCCGACTCGGCGATTCCCTGAAGCGTCGGGTTGAGGCTGGTCACGACATGAAGTCCGCCCGAGTAGGCGGCCCTGGCTCCATATTGAGCGATCAGATGCTTAACTATCCAGGAGACAAATTGGGGCGCCGCCTTGATCGAATTAGGTGGGTAGTGGAGGTCCAACTTTTCGACCCGGGCACGATCCGATTGGTCCTGGGTGATCATGCCCTGCCGAACCATCGCGTCCAACACCTCCGCCTGACGGGCCCGGGCCTGATCTGAGTTAATCAGGGGGCTA
>JBOHUW010000437.1:0-1775 GCA_050734895.1 Candidatus Dormibacteraceae bacterium
TTGATGAGGGTGTGGATATCTTCAAGGAACGACTGTCGAGTGATGTCGAGCGCGTCGAGCTGTTCGTGAGAGTACTCGAAGCCGCAGCGCCTACGACCCTGAATGCAAAAGTCATAGCACTAGGCCGCGTCCTTGCCTACGGTCTAGAAGAAGACGCCGACATGGGCGAGGCATTTATGGTCGCCGCCGCCTTGGCTGACATGGAAGCCCCACACGTTCTCATCTTGCAGCGGATAAATGAGCAGCCGATTGCACCGGAGGAGACGCGCACTAATCAGGATCGAGGCTGGGACAAAAATGATATCGCTCAGGCAATGCCTGAATTTAACACGACTCTTGACGGAATTCTCGCCGGCCTCTCCCGGCATGGCCTCCTGATGGACATGGGTAGGGTAAGGCGACGTAATGAAATAACTAATCGATCGAGTGAATCTAACAACGTGTCGCATGTCGTTTCGGCCGACGCTCTGGATTACGTGAAAAAATGACGTATGGCAATCAAGGGTGATGAGGAATTTCAGGCGATGCAAGCCCGTCTGGCGGATCTGTTGCCCCGCTTGAATGAGCGCGATCGCCGCTTGGCGCTGGCAACTGAAGCGAAATCGTGGGGGCGTGGTGGAATCAGTGCTGTGCATCAAGCCACTGGTGCGTCACAGGCGACGATTCGGCGTGGCATGACCGAGCTCGCTGACAATCCCGCGGGACGATCATCTGATCGAGTCCGGGCGCCAGGAGGCGGTCGCAAGAAAGCCGAGATCGCTAATCCTGAACTGGTGGGTGTACTGGATGGTTTGATCGAACCGGAGACGCGGGGCGATCCGGAATCGCCGTTGCGGTGGACCACGAAATCGACGCGTCATCTCGCTGCGGAGTTAAGTGGGATGGGGCACGCCGTCAGCCACGACGTCGTCGCGAAAATCCTCCGTTCCCTTCGCTACAGCTTACAAGGTACCCGCAAGAAGCTGGAGGGAAGCCAGCACCCCGACCGGGATGATCAGTTCCGGTACATCAACGAGCTAGCCAAGGAGTTCCTCGCCGCCGGCGATCCTGTGATCAGCGTCGATACCAAGAAAAAAGAATTAGTCGGCCGCTTCGCTCAAGCCGGTAAAGAATGGCATCCACAGGGCGAACCTGTGGAGGTGTCCACCTACGACTTTCCCAGTGACGCCGACGGTAAAGCAATCCCGTACGGAGTCTACGATGTGACCGACGACAGCGCCTGGGTCTCTGTGGGTATCGACCACGACACCTCGGTATTCGCTGTCGCCACTATCCACAAGTGGTGGCAAAGCATGGGCAAGGAGAAATATCCCGACGCCCACCGGATCTTCATCACCGCTGACGGTGGCGGATCCAACGGACACCGGCCCTGGCTCTGGAAACACGAACTCGCACGATTGGCCGCCGCGACCGGACTGGAAATCATCGTGTCCCATTATCCGCCTGGTACCAGCAAATGGAATAAGATCGAGCACCGGCTCTTCTCCCGGATTACTCAGAACTGGCGCGGAAGACCACTAGAGACCTATCAAACGATCGTTAATCTCATCGCTAACACCACAACCACAACCGGATTAACCGTCCGTTGCGAACTCGACTCCAACCTCTACCCCACAAAAATCAAACTCACAGACCAGCAGAAAGAATCGATACCCCTCACCCGGCACCTCTTTCACGGTGACTGGAATTACACCATGACACCGCCGATCAAATAGCTTATTTCATTACGGCACCTTACCGAGTCGCCAAGGAGTCACACTACGGTGGCACAGCTA
>JBOHUW010000438.1:0-1764 GCA_050734895.1 Candidatus Dormibacteraceae bacterium
GCCCGGCCGTGGACGACCGGAAGGACATGATGGACGAGTTCGTTACTCACACTTCCTGGATGCGTTACGTTCCCGATGACGCTTCAGTGATGACTCTGAGCATTCCCGGAACACATAATTCTTGCTGCATCAGCGGATTGCTCGGAGTCGGAAAGACGCAGGAGCTGGATCTGTCCGACCAGTTGAATGCGGGAATACGCTTTCTTGACATCAGGTTCACGCATTACCAGGACAATCTTTGTGTACACCACGATGTTATATGCACGGAAAAAAGCTACGTGGATATTCTGACTATTTGCTTCAACTTCCTTAAACGGTACCCTTCTGAAACTATTTTGATATCAGTAGAAGACGAGAGTCGTGTCGATGACGCGCTCGGCAAGTTCGCTCCTTCTCAAATTGCTTGCAGATTACCGATCGCAGACACGGCGACCCCTGGAAAAAACACCCGCTCGTTTGAAGATACATTCAATGCAAAAACATGGGAATGTATCGAAGATATCCCACTATTCTACAATTTCATCGGCGCTCCTCCTGGTAGCAATTCTGTGGTCACCAGTCCCGCACTCACATCCGAAACAAGGTTGGAAGATGTGCGAGGTAAGATCATATTGTTGCGCAGATTCGAAGGTAGCAAAGGTGTTGGGTTTGACCTTTCCTACTGGCCGGAAAACGAGTGCTTCAGAAGTGCAGCTCTCCCAATCTATGATATTGAGGATCGCTATCAGAATCCTGGAGATGACGACAAGTTCGATTACGTCGTTGCTCACATAGAAAAAGCCAGACGTGGTGATCAAAATGAGTTATATATTACGTTTTCCAGCGCTGTTGGGCTGACCGCACACGGTTACTCAAAGAAGATAAATCCACGTCTCAACGACTATCTTGCCGAATCCCCACCAGGACGCATTGGAATTATCGTGATGGACTACTTCGAAGAACCTCAGGAATTGGTCTCCAATGTGATCAAAGCGAACGTTACGACGGGACTGACCGGTACTCCAGGACGGTGAACACCACCGCCCGAGGCCGCTCACCCTCCGGGCCTGGGCGGCGCCATCGCGTGACGACTGGCTTGCGTTTCCCGCGCCACGGTCGCCCGTTGTGCATCGTCGGCTAGCTGACCCACCGAGTATGTCAGCACACATGGTTCTGCGTAGCGCGAGTTAGCTCTTAGCCATGGTGGCCAGGCGAACACCCGCCACGACACTCGCCGCCGTCGGCGGGCAGGCGGCGAATGTCAATCTGCAGGACCTCGTTGTTCAATGATGCAGTCGGGCCCTGGGTAAACGAGCGACTCGTGTCCGTCTGAGTACCGCACCAGGTAGGGCGGCTCTCCTTCCAGACCCCGTACTTCCAGGATTTCGCCCACATGTTCCTGCATGCCGACGTTGCGGCCCTTGATGTGGACCCTGTCACCAACGGTCGCGTGCATGGCGCTCCCTCGCTCCCAGCCAGACTCCGATGAAGGCACTTCTTCATCGGCGAGCGTGCCGCACAAATCCGGCTGACAGCAAGGTCCTCGCGCTAACTATCAGCACATGGGCGGCCACTTTGCGATCCAGTGTGTGTGCGTGGCTCTCCCACTGGCTCGTGGCCGATTCTCTATCCTGTGCGCGGCCTGCGGATGGCAGTTCGATGCCACGTACTTCGGCCAGGGTGCGGTGTGGTCTACTTGTCGTCGGTTCGCATCCGTGCGCGGGTGGGCATGCCGAGTTCTTCCGGGGTTGGTCGTGCGTGGGCTGGCGGAGGAAGGTCTGCTTG
>JBOHUW010000439.1:0-1754 GCA_050734895.1 Candidatus Dormibacteraceae bacterium
TTGAGATGGTGACTGCCATCCACTGCGGAGGGTGGTCTCAGTTTGATTGTCGAGCGAGCATTGCTCTTGTTTGTTTTACTGCTCTCTCCACAGATGGTAACACTTCATTGTAGTATTTGTTAGGATCGTTGCATTGATATAAAGATTCTTCGATAGTTCTAAGCAATTGTCGGTACGCACGGGTTATACCTCGATTTTCTAGATTAAGCATCCATGGTTCGGCCACACGCTGCGACCGTTGTATTAGTTGTATACCTTTGTTACGATGGCTGATAAAGTTGGCCATTAGCTCTAGCTCAGCTGTTATTTCCTTAGTAGCAAGTGAATATTGAGGTAACATTGCGAAATCTCCCTAGAATGCGACGGGTACCGCAGCGATATTGTCGAGACTTATATTAGTATTCCCGGGCGGGTTGGGTCCGCCACCAAAGATTTGAAAGCTTCCGTCGGTGTTGAAATTGAGTTGTAGTAGGGCGTTGGGGTTGGTGAGGGTCATAACGCTTAGAGCTCGTGTTGCGGTTGGAACTAGATTGGTAGGTCCTTGCATACAGAGATCGCCGGACGCGGGCGCTGGACGGGTGATCAGGATGCCTCGGAAGGCTAGCGTTCCATCGGGTAAGAGCGTGATGGCGGGAGCGACTGCTCCGGCGGTGTAGCCGCCGGTCATAGCGAGCGGTATCCAGATACCGACTCCCCCGATTTGGATAATTGCCGACGTAACGCGGGTGTTGTATTGCATTATCATTGTCGGGGTGACGCCGACTCCGCTTTTAGTAGCGTCGGGAGTTAGCTGGAGTGTCTTTGTGGATCCTATGGCCGCTACTTGAGACCATAGGGTTTCGATATTAGTGTTGTTCGCGAAAGATTCCAGGTATGCGTCTGCGTTGACTAGTCGGATAGACCCTCCCGCTCTCGTCTGATCGGACGCTCTAATGACTGCAAGATTTAAGTCGTTTCTAGCGAGGAATAGTCGCCCGGAACTGAGGATACCTCCTGTATTGATGTATTGTCCTGAGTTGACGCCGGGCATAGCGTCGCCGCTACCGTCGTCAGACGCGTTGATAAACGCGGGACTACCCGGCCCGACGCCGAATGTTAGTGTGGGATAGCCAGTAGCGTCCGGTGCTAGCGACAAGTATTGAGCTGGACTCCCGGATTTATATTGGGTCCACGCAGTAGGCGTCCATTTCCCTACTAGATTATTTGAGGAATCGAATAGGTCGATCTCTCCGTGGACACCGTCGAGGATGATGCGTTGACCCGCTGTGGCTCCAGCGGGGATGACAAAGTAGGTGATAACGGCCGTGCTGTATTTCATTTGATAACTTCCTTTTGTTCGATTAGTCGCCACTCCTCAGGACAGTTGATAAGTTCTGGGAATCGGGCTAATATGTCTAGTAGGTATTGGCAAGCGCATCCAACAGCGCAATCTTCGCATTCAAAATCTTTGCGGGTTAGCTCTAGCTGTTCTACTATCACGGCATCTCCTCATATTCGTCATGCTGCGGCTTGATTGCGTCAAGGTCAGCCGGGGTTGCGTCGAGGTGGTCACCTTCACCGCTGATTAGCTCTAGCTCTCTTTGCACATCCTCCCATGTCTGTTTAGGGGTGTAAGGCGCGGAAAGTGCATCGTCCGGCACGACATAGGGTATAGAGGGTAGTACGGCGCCGGGTTCTCTATCCTCAGGGATACCAAAGTCGTCACGGGTTATTTGCTCAATCCGTCGGGAATGGTTCAGTTCCACATCGTGCAC
>JBOHUW010000440.1:0-1752 GCA_050734895.1 Candidatus Dormibacteraceae bacterium
GAGCGTCTGCAAAAAATTCGCAGCCTTAGATTGCGCCGGCGGGACGCTGAAGATTTGATTTTGTTCAAGGCGAGTCGAGTTGAGAGTGAAGAGCAGGTGACTGAAGTTACCGCTCGCCTTCTGGCTTGATTGCTACAAACCGAAGATGGTCCGAACATACTCCGACGGGTGGCCCTAAAGGCAATACCCTGGACTCGATTTTTACCTCAGAAAGACTTGGACGAATTCCTGAATGAGTTAGTGGAGATCTCTCTTGCCGCCGTGGCAATCGACAACCTTGCCCCGCTCGGGCAGCTGCTAATAGAGTGGCAGCATACTGCGGAAGTTCACGCTGATCCGGAACTTAAGTCGCGGTTGACCCGAGTTTATACCGATCAGGACGACTACGGCCCAGTGTCCAGAACTGCGATTTCTAGATGCAGCTGCGGCTCAAGGCTGGGAAGAGCTGTGTAGGCATGCAGGAGGGAACACCAGGCTGGCTTATGACACCCTACGCAGCTCCCCGTCCCAATCCCTCCCTGCCCCGCCATCACCAGTTGAAGGGAGAGCTAGCTCTTGCTAGTCGGGCGGGACGCCGGATGGAGAGATGGCAGTATGAGGTTACTGGTGGAGGGCGAATCTGGTATCTAATCGATGAACCTAGGCGAACTTTGTGGATTGACTACGCCGGCCCAGGTCATCCGAAATTGACCGATTAGCTGATTGATCCAAACTGGACAAGTCGTTTAAAAGCTGCGGCGTCCGATCAGTGCTCGAGCCACGGTTAGTTCATCGGCGTATTCCAGATTGCCCCCCACCGGGAGGCCATGCGCCGGGCGCGTTACCCGCACTCCGAGCGGAGTTAGCATTCGATGCAGATGCACCGCCGTTGCCTCTCCCTCAATATCCGCATCGGTAGCTAAGATCACCTCCTCTATCTCCTCAGACTCCACCCGGCGGAGTAGATGAGGGATGTTAATGTCCTCCGGGCCGATCCCTTCAATCGGGGAGATCACTCCGTGGAGCACATGATAAAGCCCGTGATACTCGCCGGTTAGCTCCACTGCCAGCAGATCGGGCGAGGACTCAACTACGCAAATCAAGCCCTGATCCCGCCGGCCGGAGAGGCAGATCAAACAGAGCTCGGCCTCAGCGATGTGGTGACATTGGCGACAGTAACTGATCCGCGTTTGGACTGCCCTCACCGCTTCAGCCAGAGCCTCGGCCCGCACCGATGGCAGACGGAGTACGTGAAAGGCAAGCCGCTGCGCCGTTTTCGGACCTACCCCGGGAAGGCGAGAAAGCTCCTGGATCAAATCCTCCAGCGGGGCGGGTAGCGAGAGCATCTATATAAAGCCAATCCGCATATAATTCATCTAGAGTTGAGATTACTTGTTGTGGAGACCGGTCAGAGCCCACATCTTCGTCCCATCCCTAAGAGGTGTCAGAAATGGGAGTTTGCTCGTAGTAGCGGTGGTTCTCCGGGTGATGCAGACGGTGGTGATAGCCACACAACAGGCGGACATTCTCCAGCGTCGTTCGGCCGCCATCCGCCCAATGCTGCTGGTGATGGGATTCACACTCCCTGGCGGGAATCGAGCAGCCCGGCCACTGGCAGTGGCGATCTCTCAAGTTAAGCGCCTTGCGCATCCGAGCTGGGGTTGATCTAGCAGCGCTGCCCACATGCAGGACATCGCCCTGGCGATTCTTCAGCACTGGGGTGATCTCTGCATCGCAGCCGATCCTCCGGGCACTCTCTCCGCTGACCATAGC
>JBOHUW010000441.1:0-1750 GCA_050734895.1 Candidatus Dormibacteraceae bacterium
GAGCGGTAACGAGCGGCATTCGCCCGTTGCACACCGCGTGGTTGAGGGCGTTTTCGACTTTGTCCTTGGGGTTAGGCGAGGCTCCCAGCTCGGGCCATAAGTTTTTGGCATCAGTGGGATTGCCTCCCAGCTCCAGGGAGATGAGGTGGTCTTCTTCGTAGCCACTTGGCGAGCCACTCTCGCCGTAGGCAACCATCTGTTGGCGCTTTAACTCATTGGTGTAGCTCACGGGGGGGGCGAATGGTTTTGCTCCAACCTCGCTTGCAGATCGTCGACTGGATGTTGGCCTGATTAACCTGCAGATTGGCTGCCCCTGGAGTGCAGCTGGCATCCGGCAGCACCAAGAGCCCGCTACCTCGAACATGGCAGGAACCGGGCAGCAGTGCAACTGTCACCAAACTGGCACCGGCCGGCACCATTGCCGCCGAGCCCGCAGCATGTCTTATGTGTCCACCACTCAGCTCGTTGGTTGCCCCGCTGCAGCCGGTCAAGATGGTGATGCCAGCTAGGCAAGCCGCCCATATCGTCAAATATCTCTTCATTACATACCTTCTCCTGCTCCCGGGCGGTGCTCCCACCAGCCGGGCTTACCGATGGAGTGGGCAATTATCAGCCCACTTTTCTCATCTATCAAGGGCATTTGGGGGATAGCTAATCGCTTGTCACCATCTGCACCAAACCCCTGCCAAATCGGACCAAGCACCCCCTCCTCGAGCAAGCGCTGATTGGTCGTGGTCCAACACCTGACGCCGCGGTAATCCCATCTCTCTGCTCCGGCGCCCGCCCCCTCGATGGCCGTCCTCACGCTTCGCTCTCTTGCCGAATTGGGCAGGAGGAATAACACCTGCTCGCCACCTCTCGCCGAGCGCAGATATCGATTTGCCTTTACCCCTAGCTCCATCGGTTTCTCCGAGCCACGGTCGTACTCAAAGTGGAAGTCCACCTCCCCTCGAGCAGTGAGATAGCGGCCCCAACCATCAGGGGCCAAGTCAGCCATCTCCGATTCCATCTCCTGGCCCAGCTGAACGCTTCTTCGCATGCTCGGTTCACTCACCCAGCTGTAGAGGCCCTGATCTGAGAGTCCTGCCGAAGCCCTGGCCAACTCGACCATAAAGTTGTTCGCCGCCAGATCATGAATCACCGGGCCCACGCCCGATGCCCGGTAGTTAGATCGTTGAATTACCGACTTAATCGGCGCTTTGGAGTGCTCGGCAGCGATTGCCGCCCCCGGCTGAGTCAGCAGGAATACTGAGGACAGCCGTCTCCAGCCATCGACACTCGGCAGCAGTTGCCACCAACGCATCACCAGTCGAAGCTTTAGGAGCCAGCGTAGCCTACGCCTCGCGTGCCAGAGCGAATATCCCCGCGAATCAGGCTTCGTGGGGATCCCTACGGAGACCTCCGGCCAGAAGAGATAAGCGATATCCGAGGTGGTGAGGTAGCCGAGCTGGGAGAGCATGATCAGAAGCGCCACATCTCGGCGGCGATGATAGCGATGCCAGTGGCTACTAGCTGCGGGCGTCAGTTTTGAGCCGAGGCCAAAGGCATCCCACGATCGTTTGATGACTTTTTCGTTTTCTCGATCGATGAAAAAATCAGGGACGAAAATCGCTCCAGCCGCTCGAGGCTGAAGAGTCAGCAGCTTGCCATTATCGGCAACATGGAGGGCCTCTTCCCCACCTTGGCGTAAATCAGAGTTTTCATCAATATATGCGGGGTTAGTTAGTTCTGAGAGTCTGCGATCAAGCCA
>JBOHUW010000442.1:0-1748 GCA_050734895.1 Candidatus Dormibacteraceae bacterium
ATCTTCGCCTTACCGCCGCCTCTGAAGCCCTGCCTGCTCAGCTTGAACAGGCCGCAAAGGAAAATTTGAGTCATACTGCCTTTCTGGAACGTCTCCTCGCCACCGAGCTCAAGGCCACCGAGAATCGCCGCCTTGCCGCTCGTCTCCGCTTCGCCTCCCTACCCGCACCTTGGCGACTTGAGGACTTCGACTTTGATGCTCAAAAGGGCCTCGACCGCAAGCTCTTGGACGAACTCTCTACTCTGCGCTTCGTCGAAGAGAAGGCCAATGCCCTATTCATTGGACCCCCGGGAGTAGGCAAGACCATGTTGGCCGTCTGCCTCGCTCGCCTCGCCGCCGAGGCCGGCTACCGCGTCTACTACACTACCGCCGCCGAGCTCGCTGCTCGCTGCCAACGTGCCGCACTCGAGGGCCGCTGGGCTACCACCATGCGTTTCTTCGCTACCCCGCAGCTTCTCGTTATCGACGAGCTCGGCTATCTTCCTCTCGCCAATGACGCCGCCTCAGCCCTCTTCCAGGTCATCTCCCAACGCTATCTCAAAGGCTCCATCATCCTTACCACTAACCGCAGCATCGGACCCGCCTGGGGCCAGATGTTCGAAGACCATGTCGTCGCTGCCGCCATGCTCGACCGCCTCTTACATAACAGCACTCTCATCCAAATCGAGGGCGAGTCCTACCGCATGCGTGCTCACCGGGCTCGCGTCTAGTCCCTGCACCAGGCAGTTTCTCAATGACCGCCAACCATCCATATCTCGGCTCTCAGCGCTGTGACGACTGCTCTACCTTTTGTCGCTTGCTCGCAGCGGGCAATGAGTGCACACATTGCCAGGCGCCGATCTCCATCCACGACTCCGCTCTTGTCTGACTAAATGCCTAACACTTCGCCTTCCTACTGCCTATTTATAAGGAGATTTACGGCTAACCTCTGACCGGCCATCAGCAACCCTCTATCATGGCTTTGCCCCCCCACATATCACCTCAGGAAGTGGTCAATTTCGCTGATCCTCTCTGCTCTTTTTCTTTGATCCCTGACACTATGCTCAAACACCCAAGCACCATCTTGCCGACCCAGCGCTCGCCGCCCGGCTGCTCAACGCCACAAGCGCAACTCTTTTAAGTGGATTCTCGACAGGCGCCGACCCATTTAGCGCTAGGTCGCTGCTTGGACGCCTCTTTGAATCGCTGGTAACGCTCAGCGTGAGGATATATTCACAGGCCTGCGATGCGACCATTCATCACCTACGCGACCAGGGCGGCAAACATGAAATAGACCTGATCTTAGAGTCCTCGGATGGGCGCATACTCGCCCTAGAGGTCAAGCTGGCTCGCAGCGTTACCGACCTCGATACCCGCCATCTTCACTGGCTTGCTGACCATCTCGGCGACAAATTGGTCGATGCCGCGGTCATTACTACTGGCCCATATGCTTACCGGCGCAAAGACGGCATTGCGGTCATCCCGGCCGCCCTTCTCGGTCCGTGATTGGAACGATACTGTCAGGGATGGAAGAAATAGATCCCTTCTTGAGTTGAGCACCAGGCGCGCAAAAGTGAACTGATAGTGCCCTCCCTCTGTGCAGGGAGGGCACTATGCTACATACGCTTAACTTGACGGAACCGGTGGAACTGGCACCGGCAATCCGGGCGGAACTGGCACCGGCAGTCCGGGCGGAACTGGCACCGGCAGTCCGGGTGGAACTGGCACCGGCAGTCCGGGCGGAACTGGCACCGGCAGTCCGGGTGGAA
>JBOHUW010000443.1:0-1738 GCA_050734895.1 Candidatus Dormibacteraceae bacterium
TCCAACTCCATTCTCAACGTATTGGCGGAGGCCGCTTGAGCTCCTCAGAAACTTGCAAAGTCCACTATTAATAGGAGAAAAACAATGACACTTCTTGATGGATTTTACGACGGTGGATACGAGTATGCTTCGTTGATCGCGCAGATGTATACAATTGCCACTATCGCCAAAGTTGGTAGTGGGGAAGGCCTTCCCCCCTTCTAAATGGAGGCCCATTGTAAGTAGCACTGCAGATCACTGCTCAGCTATCTAAAAGAGCCAAGGTCCCAAGGACCTCGGCTCTTTCCTATGTCCCTGCCTCTTGCAGGAGGGCGCTGAACAAGAGTTTATTTCTCTCGGATTCAAATCCTGTATAGTTCAATGTGATGTTGACGACGTTGGCATTGAACGCGGTGGTGGCCGTAGATGTGGTCCTCTTTACCGTCCAGCTGGGCGAGCCGGTGGACCGCGCTTGGCGGGTCCTGCTGGTCAAACCGACCGACGCCGTCTTTGCCGGCAAGTGGTCGCTGCCCGGGGCCTGCCTTCATTCCGATGAGAGCTTTGATGCCGGGGCTCGCCGGGCCCTGCGTGACAAGGCCGGGCTGGATGCCGAGAGTTGGTATCTGGAACAGCTGGGCAGCTTTGGGGCTCCGCATCGAGATAGCCGAGGCCGGGTGGTCTCGATCGCCCACCTAGCGTTAGAACGGAGTAAGGGGCTGGAGCTGCTCCCTGGCGGCGGAGTGATGCAAGCCGAATGGGCCCCCGTGCGTGGCCTGCCGGCCGAATCGCTAGCCTTCGATCACGCCGATATCCTGCGCGTGGCGACCGATCGAGCCCAATCCAAGCTTCGCTACTCCTGGCTCGCCTTCCAACTCCTTCCCCCCACCTTCACCATCCCCGAACTCCGCACTATTTATGCGGCAATTCTCGATCCCTCGTTGCTTCGGCTCAACACCGGCAATTTCAAGAAAGCCTTCAGCCCGCTCTTCGCCTCCGGCGTGTTGGTCCCGGTCGGACGAAGAGCAAACGCCGGCCGAATCGGACGACCGGGTGATCTCTACTCCTTCACCGGAGCGGTGATGGGTACCTGGAATCGAGAACTTCCCTGGCTGGAGAGTGCTGCAGGATGAGCTCGGAGCTTACTGCCGTGGTCGCTAAAGCGCTTGATGAAGATCTGGGTTCAACTTTTTGCGATATCACTACCGAGAGCGTGGTCAGAGCTAACTCCTGGGGAGTCGCCGAACTCCGAGCCAAGGCCCCGGGCATAATCGCCGGCTTGGCGGCAGTCGGTGAAGTATTCCGGCAGATGGATCCTCGAGTCAGCTTCGATCCTAAGCTGGAGGATGGCATGGCGGTGGAAGGTGGAGCCCTTCTAGCCTACCTGGAGGGACCCTTGAGGGCGTTACTGACCGGGGAACGGACGGGCCTAAATCTCCTCCAGCAACTCTGCGGGGTGGCGACTCTAACTCATCGCTACGTCGAGGCTGCCGGGCCGGGAACGGCAGTTATGCATACGCGCAAGACTATTCCCGGCCTCCGCCAACTCCAGATCGAGGCGGTAGTCGCCGGAGGTGGCATCCGACATCGGGCCAACCTCGCCGAGGCGATTCTGATCAAGGACAACCACATCGCCATCGCCGGCGGGATCGTCTCCGCCATCCAATCGGCCCGCTCGGCCGGTTTGCCAATCGAAGTCGAGGTCGAAACGATCATCGATCTGGAGCTGGCCCTGGCCGAGGCGGCCGAAGTAGTACTGCTC
>JBOHUW010000444.1:0-1729 GCA_050734895.1 Candidatus Dormibacteraceae bacterium
ATATAGGACAGCTCCAGGCTAGCGCTGAGATATTAGAGCGACAGATTGGGGAGAAAATGAATCCCTCTAAGCTGAGTCAGGATTCCTATAAAGTATTGGAACAGTTTGTGGTTAACTGCTGGCAACTGCTTGATCAGGGAAAGCTGGAGATATCTAATCGAGTTCTGGACGCAGTTCTACCTCATCTGATGGAAATCGCTCCGAAAAATAGGGAGGCAGCAAAGCTGGCTGTCCATGGGTTGGGCCTTCGCAGCATAATTTGCGCTCATTTGCTCCAGCTCAATGAGAAGGTCGTCTCGTGTCAGGAGGCAGTTCGATATGCAGGTCTTTCTGGTGACCCCAGCGTTCTCGCGGCAGCTTTAACTAAATTGGCTGCTAGTTACAGGTATACACATAACCCGGTGCAGTTACTGGATACTTGCGAAGCGGGGCTTCAAAGCTGTGGTCAAGCATCTCCATTGCTACGATCGTATCTTTATTCTATCTCGGCAGCAGCCTATGGCCAAGCTGGTCGAGCAGCTGAAGCAAAACACTACATTAGCCTGGCGTATGAAGTTTCCCCCACTACCCCAGAGCAGGATCCGCATTATATGTTGGCCGATGTTGGGCTCTATATAATTGCCTTTTATGAGGGGATCATGCACCTTGAGCTAGGCCAGCCAAAAGAAGCCGACCGGGCGCTGGAGAGCTACCTGCAGCATACCTCAGCGAGTTTCATACCTGAAAGATGGCGGTTAGAAATTGTGAATCAGCAAGCGCGAGCGGCGATTCATAACAACGATTTGGATAAGTACATGCTCTTCCTTGACAATTCGTTAAAGGGATCGCTGGCCATCAAGAGCCAAAAACGATTCAATGAGGCCCTT
Organism: Candidatus Dormibacteraceae bacterium; assembly: GCA_050734895.1. Taxonomy (GTDB): domain Bacteria; phylum Chloroflexota; class Dormibacteria; order Dormibacterales; family Dormibacteraceae; genus JBOHUW01. The sequence goes on from JBOHUW010000444.1 coordinate 867, forward strand.
ACTATCTACCGCCAAGAGCTGCCCGAACAGTGGCGACAGGAGCCAGCAATCAAATATCTGGCAGAACAATACCAGTTGAGGGAAGGATCCCCGACTGGTTAGGTTTTCGGGGACAGAATATGCGATCTTGAACTGAGTACGATATCGATTAGAAGCCGCCAGCAATAGCTAACGGAAGTCGCCTGAGGTTGACCGATCGTAGGACGGGACCCTCAGGCGGCGGTTTTCTATTGATTCGCCTCAAAAATACGAGGACGTAATTCGAGGTAAACGGGGGGGCCGGTTCCGGAGTTTTGGCCCTCTTCCTAAACCCCTGCCTAAAGTTCAAGAACTTCTCCGGTCTTCCTGATCCATCATCGGTCTATGCACCGCAGCCGCCTAGCGCGATTGGGCTCGGTCAGGAGCATTGAATGTTGCAGAACTGAACTGATAAGCACTTTTCGTGGCCGATCCTAATCCCAGGAACAATTCCCACAAAACCCACAAAACTCTGAATATGCGGCTAGAACAGCTGGTTTTGTGGGTTATGTGGGGTTTTGTCCCCTGGGATTCACTTCAAAATGTGGGCCTGATGGTCTACCCCCACGGCCAGATCGCTCAAGCTCTCGACGAGCTAAGAAACCATGGCTAACCAAGATTTGAAACGCTGGGTCGAGCTTTTCTACCTTGGCTATCTTCTTCTTGAAGAAGTAGTGGCAGTCCCGCCTGGAAAAGGACTTCATGCCCCCATCAATGATCCATTTCAGGATGCGACGCGCCAGAGCTAAGTTGGGGTCAGCCTCCATCAGATCAAAGGCGGTGAGGGCATGTGGGACCAGGTATTCACCAATCGCTAGCGCCCCCTCCATCTCCTCTGGACCTGT
>JBOHUW010000445.1:0-1722 GCA_050734895.1 Candidatus Dormibacteraceae bacterium
CCGATGCCCTGATCGGGAAGTAGGAGTGGCTCGGCCGGCGGGGCCAACCAAGAGCGCACGATTGGCGGAGGGGCAGGGATTTGAACCCTGGATAGGCTTGCACCTATAACGGTTTTCGAGACCGTCGCCTTCAACCGGACTCGGCCACCTCTCCAGCGCCCGGCGCGCGAGAGATGGCGGTCCCGACCGGATTCGAACCGGCGATCTCGGCCTTGACAGGGCCGCGTGTTAGGCCAACTACACCACGGGACCAAATACGAAACTCTATTCTAGCAGCGCCTTCGAGGCTAGAGGCGGCGTAACCACCACCTTATCTGATTCGTTGAGGATGGAGAGCCATGCCTATGCCCTTCCCCCCATTATTTAATTAATTTATGCCGCTTGATGATTCCAATCAACCTCTGGTTACTCGACAGCGAGCCTCAGCTTACCGACCTAAGCTGAAGATCAGAACCAAGCCGCCCGGGCGCCGAGGCCCAGGCTTCAAATTGCCCTCGAATTGGCAAAGACTGCTCCTCTTGGGTCTGTCTTTTGCCGCCCTGCTCGCCGGTTTATTTTTTATCTACGCTATTTGGACTCTCCAGGAGCTGCCCGATCCGGGCCAGCGCCCGGCCTTTACCAACACCGTCGAACTCTTCGATAATGCTGGTCAAAAGCTTGCCCAGGTAACCAACGGAAGCCAATATTATCAGGCCCTCTCAGGGTCGGAGATGGGACAATCGACTCAACAAGCCACGGTCGCCGCCGAAGACCGCAGCTACTTCCATCACGGCCCGATCGACTACTTCGCGCTCCTCCGGGCGACCGCCTCAGATGTTATCCACCACTCCGCTACCCAGGGAGCAAGCACCATCACCCAACAGGTGGTAAACATCTCAATCAACGACTCCCGCCACCAGAAGTCTCTCTCCTGGAAGCTGCAGGAGGCGATTTTGGCCACCGGGTTGGAGCAGAAGTACTCGAAAGATCAGATTTTGCAGATGTACTTGAACCGCGTTTTCTACGGTCACAACGCCTACGGAGTCGGTGCCGCAGCGATGGTCTTCTTTGGTAAGCCGGCCGGCCAACTCGACACGGCTCAGAGCGCTTTCCTCGCTGGATTGGTCCGCGGCCCCTCCTACTACGACCCACAGACCCACTTCGAGCGGGCCAAAGAGCGACAAATCTACGTTCTGAATCAGATGGTGCGCTCCGGAAACATAACCCAGACTCAGGCCGACCAGGCCGCTCAGGAACAGCTGGATCTCAAATACATCCCACTCAACACCCAGACCGATGCCCCTCACTTCGTCGACTACGTACGCGGCTGGCTGGAGCAGCAGCCCAACTTGGGGCCCTCGGTTCTCCAGCAGGGAGACCTCAAGATCTATACCACTCTAGATTCAAACCTTCAGAAGAACGCCGTGAATGCGGTTAAGCAGGGGGTAACCAAACTGGGTCGCCAGGGGGTTAACAACGGGGCCCTACTCGCCGCCAACCCCCAAAATGGGGCAATTTTGGCCTGGGTTGGATCAGCCGACTACAACAACCCGGCAATCAATGGCCAGTTCGACGTCGTCTCCGACGGCCAACGCCAAGCCGGCTCCACCTACAAAGCCTACGTCTACGAAGCCGCTCTCCGCTCCGGCAAGATCACCCTCGCCTCCAACCTCCTCGACCAACCCTACAACTATCCGGACACGAATAAGCCAGTGCTAGACTGGGATAACAGCTATGAAGGCA
>JBOHUW010000446.1:0-1717 GCA_050734895.1 Candidatus Dormibacteraceae bacterium
CTCCAACCTTTCCTCCCCCAGGCTGCCGAGAAAATCCTGGCTCAGTGTGGCAAGGAGGGCGAGGCGGTGGGCGAGGCCTCACCGATCTTCCCTCGTTTGGAGTTGGCAGCGGTAGAAGCCTGAGCTAAGGGTTCATAGAACTACTATTTGGCATCGAGGCCCTGCGGCTTTGCCAAGACGAGCGTCCTTCGTATACAGTGTTTGGTTCAGATTTTCTGCCACTGCCACATAGGCTGCATCATAAGAAGAGAGATTATCCCGCAGCGTCCAGACCCGATGAGCGAGCGGTTCGAAGCGATGCTGCTGAATGGGTAGAGCCAGGAAGTCTTCGATGGTCTCTTCTCCTCGTTCAGGCGAAATAATTTTCTTCCGCACCAGACGCCGAACGCTATTGACAACTTCTACTCCAATATGAGTTGGGGCATGGAGAAGAGTTTCTCCGGAAAGAAGCTTTGCGATAGATCCACCTGGAGGCTCAACAGCCAGAACATCAACAACAGCCGAGGCGTCAATCACCATTCGAAATAGCTTTCAGAATTTTATCTTCTTGAACTTCTCTACCTTCATGAATTGCGGTCAGAACATCCGCAGAGGTGGCCTGGCTCCAGCCTGATCGTGACCGATTCAGGATTTCCTGGATGCTCGGGTGTGAGGAATGCTCTCGGAGAACTTTGAGTGCGTACCGGCTAAGAGAACTTCCTTCCCGAGTAGCATTTACTCGAAGGATTTGTAAAAGTTCATCTGGAACATCTCGGATCTGGAGTGCCTTTCCCATCTCTTGATTCTACATGAAGTGCATGCATTTTCAGTCCAAGCAGGACTCTAGCAATGTGGTCAGCTCCTCTAGCCGCTGGAGGGCGGCTCCTTGCGTCGCCCCGATGTTGGTATTGTCATCATGATTGGAACCTAATAGTTCGCCCTGCCGTTGACTTGAACGGAGATTTTAGAGAGTGAGTAGTAAATCGGATCAGAGGGAGTCGGATCAGTCGCCGATCGATCGCCATTTGGTGATCGACGACAGCGGCATCCGATTTTATGATGGCACCGGGGAGAACCACGGCGCTCCTTCCGGGGAGGGAGTTACGGTGGAGATTGGCCCGAATGGGAAGGCCTTCTTCTCCGGCTCGGTAGAGGGTAAGCCGGCTCCGGTCAGCCCATGGCAGAAGCTGTGGCGTGGCACTCGGGTCGGGCTGATTGGCGCTCTCGGGGTCTTTGCCGGGGCTGCCCTGATCTTGATTCTGATTGGATCTCCGCTTTCTATCCCCGCCAATTTGCCGAGTTTATCGGGTCAATCGGCGGCTCTTTATGTAACTGGTCCCAAGGCTTTCCCATCTCCGTCCACCAATGAGGCACGTCCGGTGGTCGAGCCATCTACTCCTTCGCCATCGGAGGCGAGTCCAACCGCGGCATCGAATCAGGCTCCTCCGCCGGTGGTAGCCGGTTCCAGGCAACCGCCCCCGACCTCTACACCACCCATGCCCACCCCAAAGCCAACACTGCCGCCGACGCCTACTTCAACCCCAATCCCCACCCTGATACCTACTCCAACACCAATCTCCATCTCCGCCGCGACGCCTACTCCGTGGTATCGCCATATTTAATTAAATAGCGCGCAGGTGGAGTTTGCAGGTTTTTGAGGCAGTGGAGAGCGTCTGAGGAGAGGAAAGACGTTCGTTCCGGAAGAAGACCCTCTTGTGGCAAAGTGTTGATGTTCTAC
>JBOHUW010000447.1:0-1717 GCA_050734895.1 Candidatus Dormibacteraceae bacterium
CTTTACGGTGAGTAAGCTCTTTCGTTTTCAGGTGGTGGGATTGGAGTTAGTTCCCGCTCCTCCCTTCCTGATTGCCAGCAATCATCAGGCCTGGTACGACGCCCTCTTCATCATCGCGGCACTAACTCGGCGGGGGCGGCTGCCGATGATCTTTACCATGGGGAGAGGGGATACGGTCTTCAACCAAGGCTGGAAGCGGTGGCTGCTGCCCCGTTTGGGAGTGTTTCCAATTCTGCCCGACCAGGGCGAGTTGGATGGGCCGGGACTGGATACCGTTTATCAAATTCTGGGCCGGGGCGGCGTGGTGCTGATCTTCCCCGAGGGGCACTACTCCCGGGGCTCCGAGCTGTTGCCGCTCAAGCGAGGGGTGGCTCACTTTGCGCTTCAGGCCGGGGTGCCGATCTCGCCGCTGGCGATCTCCGGCTTGGAGCGACTCCGGCCCTGGGGCAAGGTTCGAGTGGTGATCGGTCCGGCGGTCTGGCCCTCACCGCCGCGCTGGTGGTCGCTTACCCGGCGGGTGGCCCACCTGATCGAGCGGGTGAGAGGGGGGATACAGAATGCCTTCGATTGGCGGCATCCTCACTCTCCCAGCCGACTGCGACGCTTCTGGTCGGGGGTGTGCCAAGCGATCAGCCGAGGGCTTTGATCAACACCTCATTGGTGACGTTGGATCCGGAGAGGATGACCACCACCCGCTCGTCGGCGAAGGGGTGATAATGGTGAAGAAGAGCAGTCGCAGCGGCCGCTCCGGCCGGCTCGGTGAGTAGATGTTCCCACTCGAAGAGAGCGCGGATGGTCTGCAGTAGCTCTTCCTCCTCAACCTGGATTACCTCATCGACGTAGCGGCCGGCCAGTTCGAAGGGAAGTACTCCAGGAGCACTGGCCGCCAACCCATCGGCTATGGTCTGAACTCTCTCCAGGGAGAGAATGCGACCGGCCTGAAGCGATTGGGCCAGTCCTGCTGCTCCCCGCGGTTCCACCCCGATTACCCTGGTCTGGGCCCTTCGTTCCTTCAGGTAGGTCGAGATTCCGGCAATTAGGCCCCCGCCGCCGACTGGTACCAGAACGGTATCGAAGTTGGGCAGCTGGCTGAGTAATTCGGTAGCCACCGTCCCCTGCCCGGCGATCACCTGGGGGTCGTCGAAGGCGTGGACGAAGGTCGCCCCCCTCTGAGATTGAACTCGCATCGCCTCCAGATAGGCCTCCTGATAATTTGTTCCATGGTGGATAACCTCACTGCCGATCCGTCGAATCACCTCGACTTTGAGCCGATTGGCATTCTCTGGAACATAAACCGTAGCGGTCACTCCGAAGATTCGGGCGGCATAGGCTACTCCCTGCCCGTGGTTGCCGGCGGAGGCGGTGATTACTCCGGCCGCCCGCTCCTCGGGAGTGAGTGAGAGCAGCTTGTTCAGGGCTCCCCGAACCTTGAAGCAGCGGGTCGGCTGAATCCCCTCGAATTTGAACCAGACGTTGGCTCCGGTCTGGCTGGTAAAGGCCACCGATGGCTGAAGGGGAGTGGGATCCAGATAGCTGCTTAGAGCGTCGGCGGCCTGCTCAATCACGGTCGCGTCGAGCCGATCAGTAGGGATGAGAAGAGAAGTTGCCCCGCCGCTGATCTGCTCTTTCTGCTTCATTAACCGCCTCCCTGACTTTAAATTTAGAGTAAGAACTCGGACGGGGCCGAGTACTCCCGGTTACATTACCTACTCATGAG
>JBOHUW010000448.1:0-1703 GCA_050734895.1 Candidatus Dormibacteraceae bacterium
CCCCGGCTACGGATTGGCAGTAGCCCAGGCCCAGCATGTGGTCCGCGAGCTGGCTGATGAGCTGGAGCAACGAGGGGTGGAGGTGCGCTACGCAATTCACCCGGTGGCCGGCCGAATGCCCGGGCACATGAACGTGCTCCTGGCCGAGGCCAACGTGCCCTATGAACAGCTCCGCGAGATGGAAGAGATCAATGGGGAGTTCAAGCACACCGATGTCGCCCTGGTGATCGGAGCCAACGACGTGGTCAACCCGGCCGCCCGAAGCCAGCCAGGCAGCCCGATCTACGGGATGCCGATTCTGAACGTCGACCAAGCGAAGTCGATCGTCTTCCTCAAGCGCTCGATGCGACCTGGCTTCGCCGGCATCGATAATCAACTTCTCTATGACCCGAAAACGGTCCTCCTCTTTGGCGACGCCCGGGATTCCCTGACCAAGCTGGTGAGCGCAGTCAAGCAGAGCTAATATTGTGGGCACTTAGCTCTCTATTCCACACCCTCCAACCGCTCGAGCTACGACTTCAAATCTCCACTCCAATTTGCTATGGTAAGTTCATAGGTACGCACAACATCCGTTAAAGGCCCGCGGGAAGAGGATATTTGGATGTCGAAAAATGATGAAGTTAAAATATCATTTCAGGTAAGGTGGGTCGAAGCGACTGCTGCAAGGAAGTCGGCCTACTACGACACTGGAGACCCCGTAAGAAACGCACAAAATTTACAATGGCATAAATGAGACAGGGCACGTTCTTTGGACTCCGGCTGATCAAGAATTCCCGGACGACATGGATCCCAGCATTTAAACCGTGTCCATTATAACCTCAACTGTAACTTTGGGGGAGGTCAGATAAATCGCGATAGGGATTGCCCTCACGGACAGTCCCAGCACAGATTCCAGGAGAGTGCAACTACTGCTGACTCACGGCACCCAGCGCTCGTTGCTGTTCAACCATCAACTGGCCAATCCCACTCTCTGCCAAGCCGAGCAAACTATTAAGTTGCTCCCGACTTAGAGGCTCTTTCTCCGCGGTTGCCTGAAGCTCGATGAAGTGACCTGCTTCGGTCATCACACAGTTCATGTCGGTCTCGGCGAGAAAATCTTCTGAGTAATCGAGATCCAATCGCGGCTCTCCCTCAACCATCCCGACACTAACCGCTGCCACCTGGCCCTGGAGCGGATTACGGCTGATCCACCCTGCCTCCTTCATCCGCCCAACCGCCTGCTGGAGTGCACAGAAGGCGCCGGTGACTGACGCGGTGCGGGTACCACCGTCGGCCTGCAGGACATCGCAATCCAAGGTGATGGTGCGCTCCCCCAACGCGGCCATGTCAACTACCGTGCGTAGTGAGCGACCGATCAGCCGCTGAATCTCGTGGGTGCGACCTCCGATTCGACCCTTCGATGCCTCCCGCTGTCCCCGGTCGTGGGTCGAGCGAGGCAGCATCGAGTACTCGGCGGTCACCCACCCCTCCCCACTTCCTCGGCGATGCGGCGGCACCCGCTCCTCCACGCTGGCGGTAATCCAAACCCGAGTCTTGCCCATCTCGATCAAACAGGAGCCTTCGGCGTGGAGATTAACTCCCATTTCGATCGATACCGGACGTAGCTGGTCTGCTCGCAGACGGCCATCAGGTCGTGACATAAGGTTTTACCTCCCGGTAATTCTCAGCAGCAGAGTAGTGCCGAGGTAGAAGACAAGCAGTGA
>JBOHUW010000449.1:0-1687 GCA_050734895.1 Candidatus Dormibacteraceae bacterium
TTTTAATGGTGTTGCGTCGACCCTCTTAACTCAAGCGGCGCTTGTCGGTCAGAGTGGTGGGCGTTGACCGCGGCGGAGGTAGTGGCAGGCGCGGGCCTGGTGTTGTCGTCGGCGTCGCCAGGTTCGGCCAGGCGCCGTACGTGCCAGGCATGCGTTGGCCGCGACAAGCGTGATACAGCGGCAATTTATCCCAAGTGGAGTATTGATTGGTTATCGGTGACCGTGTTTGGGATGGAGCCCAATGAGGTGGCGGCGATTGTCTCGGATGCTTTTCATGAAGGGAGCCAAGTCCGCCTCAATGGCTGGAGTGAGCAGGGCGGACCCTCCTTCTACCGGAATCGATATGAATATCTGGGGGCAAGCCTGCTCTACGGCTGCTTCTCGGAAGGGGCCGAGGAGGCGGTAATCAGGGAGTTCGAGTACGCTTATTGCAAGGGCGAATTTAGGGGGGCGTGATGGATGGAGAGGTGACGTATTTAATAAGGGCACCCCGCCCTCACAATGGCGTCAGGTGGTATCCAGATTTGATTTTGATCGATCCTGAGAGGTTATTAAAAGGGTGGACTAGAGGCGAGTTGACGCATCGTGCTCGGGTGGACGCTGGTACGGTCAGCGACATGTTTCGTAGACGTCGACACCCTGTTCTGGGCACCATCCAAGCTCTCTCCGTTGCCCTAAATTTGGAGCTCCGAGATGTACTTCGATTCGATGATGAGACCGAAGCTAATGCAGTCCATTTTGACAACGATCAAAAGGAACTGAAGGTTGCTTGAGTAAGTAGTGTGATTCTGGATATGATTAAACCCCGGCGGCATGCAAGCAGCGGCGACCGGGGCCTTTATAGCTATTGTAGCATCGAGGAACTTAAATGGTGAATTTTTTGCCCGTTATCTCCGAGAGCGTATCGATTGATAGATTTAGCGCTTACCAACGTGTGGCGAAGGGTGATGATGCCTTTGCGCTCGCTCTGTATGAGTGGAATGCCGAAATCGCAGCGGCGTTTTGGAAGGACCTGGGGCATTTAGAGATTCTGATCAGGAACGTCATGCATGAGCGCCTGTCCACTTGGAGTGCCAGAATTTACGGGGAACCTCTATGGTATTTGGACCCAGGACATGTGCTGACGCTCCGTCATCAACTCGATATAGCAGCCGCTCGTAAGCGGGCGACAACAGGCAGAAGGGGTAAGTCTGAGACTCCTGGCCGAATCGTTGCCGAATTAAGTTTCGGTTTTTGGCGGTATCTGCTTGCCAGTCACTATGATCGTACATTGTGGAAACCAGTGTTTCTAGGTGGCTTTGGTGATCAGTCTCGTCGGAGCGATATACATACTCGCTTGACACGCCTTAACGGTTTGCGAAATCGGATTGCCCACCACGAGCCAATTCATTATCAATCGCTGGAAAAACGACACATTGACTTGTTAACTCTAACGAAATGGGTCAATTTGGACTACGGTACTTGGGTGGTGAGGCAATCCACGGTTCCATATCAATTAACTCAGCGGCCGATATAACGGGTGAAGGTTTGACAGGACTTGAGGTTGAGCTTAAGAGCGGATTTCTTGTGACCAGGGGCAAGTTGACAAGGGCGATCTCAAGGGGTCGACGCAACAAATGGGTGATTGGGGTCTGATATTAAGCGGTTGAAAGCCTGCGCAGGAGTAATCCAGCCGAGAGTCTTACGA
>JBOHUW010000450.1:0-1686 GCA_050734895.1 Candidatus Dormibacteraceae bacterium
GGGCTAGCCTTGGCCGATTTGATCGATGAACAGATGCGTAAACGTGGACTGACTTTGGTGGAGGTTGCTAATCAGCTTCGCGCAATAGGGAAAGAAGAATCTTACTCCTGTGCTTCCAAACAGTTGGTGTGTGATTGGAGAAGAGGCAAAGTTACTCCCGGACTGCTCCATCGTCGGCTAATCGCCAGATTGTTTGATTTGCCAGTCGAGGTGGTGATGGCCAAGGCCGAAGAGCAGAATGATTTAAGGGCATATTTGAAACAGGCGAAATCAAAGATGAAAATATCAGAAAATAGTAGCGTGGACAGGAGAGATTTTCTGTTTTTGCCACCGTTGGGGGCGATGACCTGCATTGGATACCCAGATTGGAATTTGGAGGCGACGGACACCAATTCTCTAGGCCGACCGGGCCGGCTTGATAAGGGCATTCTTGAGGGATTTGCTAATTCGACTCGTCTTTACATCCAGCAGATGCATATTTTACCGCCGCGGATGTTGCTACCTAACGTACGTCGTCAACTTATCTTGATGCAGCAACATTTCTCAGGTTCTGGGCCTTTGAAGCGCGAGCTTCTGACTCTGGCGGCGGAAAATGCAGCACTGGCCGGGAAGCTCTCCTTTAGTTTGGGTAATTATGGTGAGGCGCTGGAATTTTATCGATCCGCCGGGCAGGTAGCAGCCGATACTGGTCACACCAATCTTCGGGCTTACGTACTTGGCCAGAGTAGTCACTTGCATTCTTCGTTTTGGGGTACGGGGATAGGCTCGCCGGTGGCTCAAAAGCTGCTCGATGAGGCGAAGGCAATGTGTGGAAAAGCGAATCCCTCCTTTCTTGCAGCTTGGCTTGCGGTTCGTAGTGCCGAGGAGCATGCGGCAGTCGGTGATAGTCGGGCGACCAACGAGGACCTTGAATCTGCCCAAGAGGTGATGGGCAGGGTTCCGTCATTTCAGGATGAGTGGGGATTCTTTCGACATTGGGAAATTGCCCCCATTGCTCGTATGGATGGCTACCGGGGGAATTGCGAGAGGGCTTTGGGGCGTCCGGCAGCCGCTGCTGAGATTATCGAGCAGGCAGTGACCAAGGTAGAGCCTACTTTTGCCCATGTCAGAACTTCGATGTTGGCAGATTTAGCCTCCGCCCATTCCCGGAAAGGTGAGGTAGAACAAGCTTGCACGGTAGCCACGGAAGCGCTCCGCTCGGCTACTCAGGCCGGTCTTCTGTCTAATTTGCAGAGGTTGACCGGGGTTCGACGAGAGCTAACGAAGTGGAACAATTTGCCAGTAGTAAAACAGTTCGACGATCAGCTGCGTCAGAGTGTAGAGAGAAGTTTATGAGTGCCAGATTGGCAATCTCGATTGAGCTTCTATATTGATGTCTAAGGTATTGACCAGCCATACTGCTCTGGCAGCAAAACGAAAGCGGCGGCACCATAGAGGCAGGCTTCTCCCCAAATAGTGCTGGGTAGGATCTCCATCCGTCGAGCGAATTCCATCGGAGCCAATCTGTTGAAGCGCTCGAAGAGGGCGTCCCAAAAGAGCGGTCCGGAGCGAGAGAAGCCGCCGGCTAGGATAGTAGCATCCAGGTCCAATAGATGAGCCGAACTAGCCAAGGCTGTGCCTACTGCGGATCCGGCTCGGACAATGGCTTGGGCGGCCGTCTTATCTCCGGATTCGGCTGACCGAGCC
>JBOHUW010000451.1:0-1683 GCA_050734895.1 Candidatus Dormibacteraceae bacterium
GGGGATTGGGGAGCAGCAGAGCCGAGCGATCGACTGGTTTACGTTCTTGCATCTCTAGCACATCGGCCAGTAAGCGCCAGCCAAAACGCTTCTGCCCTTGTCGCAACAGCTCGACAAAGACCGCGGCGGTGGCCGCGGCATCGCCCAAGGCGGCATGCTCCGGGCTAACTTCCAGCTCCAACTTCTCAACCACCCGAGACAAGCCCGGAGTTTGGCCCGGCGGCAAATCGAGCACTAACCGAGCCAAGGTCGAAGTATCGAATACTGGATGCGGGAGTGGCTCCGGCAACCCGCGACCGAGCAGGAAGCTGTCGAAGGCGTCGTGGCTGTGCTCAACCAGCGCCGCCCCCTGGGCAAAGCGGAGGAAGGCGCGCCGGGCGGAGCTGAAGCCAGGGGCTCCCTGCAACATCTGCCGGTCGAGCCCATGCCGCTCCCGGGCATAAGGATTGATCGGGGCCCGACAGTCGATCAGGGTATCGAAGATGGCGATGGATCCGGTCAATGTGAATCGCTGAGCTCCGATCTCCAACACCCAAAAGGGAGTGTTGCCTGTCGTCTCTAAATCTACCGCCACAAACTGCGCCGCGGCCAGCGGAGTATCCAAAGCCAAATCAGCCGTCGTCTCCGGCAGGCTGGCCTCCAACTCGCTCCAAGCCACCGGCGTGCCGTCTCTAGGTTTGAGGTAGAACTCGGCTTTGGAATCAGTCATCTAGTAGGCGCTCCGATGAGTCCACACCCGTGCCAAGGTCAATATGATGATCTTCAAATCAAATGCGAAGCTCCAGCTTTCGATGTAATACAAATCGTAGGTTAATCGCTCATCCACCGGAGTTTGACCTCTTAGATCGTTGGCCTGGGCCCAACCGGTAAGTCCCGGCCGAACCAGATGACGATCTGGATAGCGGGGCATCTGGGCGGAAAACTGGGCGACAAAGCTGGGCCGCTCGGGACGGGGACCGACCAGGCTCATCTCGCCACAGAGAATGTTCCACAGCTGAGGCAGCTCATCAATCGAAAAGCGACGCAGCCAGCGGCCGACCCAGGTACAGCGAGGATCACCGGCCGAGGCAAAGACCGGACCACTCTGAGCTTCCGCATCGACTCGCATGCTGCGAAATTTATGCGTTCGAAAGCTTTTGCCGTGCATTCCGCATCGCTCCTGATGGATCAGAATCGGGCCTTTTGAACTGAACCTGACCAAGAGCACTATGAGTAGGAGCAGCGGCGAGAGGATAATCCCCCCGGCCACGGCGGCGAGGATATCAATGCCCCGTTTGAGAAAGGTCTGAAAGCCGGCTATGTCCAACCCATGGCGGTAGTGAATCAGCGGAATGCCGTCGATCTGATCGGCGCTTATTCCGGTGGCCATGAGCTGGAAGATGCCGGGCAGAATTCGGAAGTCGATTCCACAGTGGCGGCAGCGCTCGATCAGCTGCAGGGTGTGCCTGGCATGAAGTTCCGAGAGGGCGACGAAGACCACATCGATCGAATAGCTCTCGACTATCCGCTCCAAATCCTCGATTCGGCCGAGCAGTTGCAGCCCCCCCACCTCAGATGTGGCCTCCGGCTCGGCCAGAACCCCGACCAATCGGTAGCCGTAGTCGGGAAACATTCGGATTCTCTGCACCAGGAGATCAGCTCCCTCGCCCCAGCCGACGACCAACGCCCGCTCCACTCCCAATC
>JBOHUW010000452.1:0-1680 GCA_050734895.1 Candidatus Dormibacteraceae bacterium
ATGGTGGTTCCCGAACGGATGCCGGCTTTGATCGCTTCCTGCTGCAGCCGCTCGGCCACCTCCCCCTGGGTCAAACCCATCTGCTTCCGTCGCAGATAGAGCAGATCGGCCAGCGGTAGGCCAACCTGTTTTCCGCCGCCACTTCCCTTGTGATTCATCGCAGTGCATGATACGAGGTCGCAAGTGGGATAAAAAGTACTACCGAAAAGTACTATAAATGATAAGGGCACGATGTTAGCTGATTATTCCGGTGATCGGCCAAGCTGAAATTAGAGGGGTCGGGCGGGCCAGACCCGGCTCCCTCATTTCAGCTATGAGGAGAGAAGGAGAATTACTAGAGGTGGCGATTCCCATGCCTGAGGAACCCGAGATTCGAGCCGCCTCGTCTTCGACTGATCGGGCCGACTTCCGGGTGATCAAGGTGCCAGGGACGGGTAAGTCAGGGCAGCCGGGCGGCGATCTAGCCGCCTTGCTGGAGCTCAAGAACACCTTCCTTCGCTTGGCGGCGCATGAGCTGCGGCGCCCCTTGGGGTTGATGCGAGGCTACCTCTCGATGCTGGGAGATGGGACTTACGGGGGGCTATCGGAGCCCATTTGTGAGGCGCTGGGGCAGATCGATTCAGGGAGCGAGGAGATCGAGAAGTTGGCCGAGAGCTTGGCTAATATTGCTCGCCTGGAAGACCAGACGGAGGCGTTGCAGCTGGAGCCTTATCGGTTGGGGGAGCTGATTCAGACGGCGATCGAGGCGGTTGAGCCGCTGGCCGAATCCAAGCAGATCGAGATTCGAACTAGGCTGTTGTCTTCCAATTTAGAGCTCAACATTGATGCCGATCGGTTGCGTATTGCCTTGGTCAACCTGCTGGAGAATGCGCTCAAGTATTCCCCCGATGGGAGCACGATCATGGTGCGGACCAACCGGTCGACCGAATCGAGCGTGCTGATTGTGATTGCCGATCAAGGGCCGGGTATTAGTCCAGAGGAACAGGAGTCCATCTTTCAGCCCTGGCGTCGAGGGGCGGAGGCAGGAACTCCCGGATTGGGACTGGGACTCTATCTGGTGTATCAGATCGTCCAAATGCACGGTGGTCGTCTGCTGGTTTCCAGCACCCCTGACGTGGGTTCGACGTTCACGGTAGCGTTGCCGATTTGAGGCGGCTGTTGTTTTTATCTCCCACGGCCGGCCAACGCAGCGACCATGGCCTAGCTAATCTCTACAATTCGGGGCGAGCTGCCAGAGTGCTTCGATGGGAATGGCTCGAATCTTTGTCCCGAACGGCAAGGTCTGCCGGCCGGTGTAAAGTACATAGCCAGCGACAAACCTCTCGCCCATCCGAGTGGCAAGATGCTGCAACCCGGCAACATCCTCGGCTCGAACTGTCGAGCCGGATTTCACCTCCATGGGGTGATAGACGCTTGTTTCATGGGGTATCGGCCGCTAGTTGCATGGGGCGTTGGTCGCTTAGCTGAAGCTCTGCTTAGTGCCCACGGATAATTAAGAGGTTGGCGATTTGTAGATTCGATCATTTCGCTGGAGTAAGTAGCCAGGAACTCCTTTATCTAAATGATAAACAGAGGTAGATTCTTTGTCGTCTAGCCACCGCCGTCGATTTGAGGCGGGTTAATTGGGCAGCTCCACATGAAGCGCGCCAGGAGGACGATGGTCGATATGGACACGTGGCC
>JBOHUW010000453.1:0-1678 GCA_050734895.1 Candidatus Dormibacteraceae bacterium
GCCTGGCCTCCCGTGTCTGGCGAGCTAGGGCTACTGGTGAATCGGCCAGGAGCAACGCGTTACAGCTGAGCGATTCTCGCCGGGCGCCCCCGAGTAGATCGACCAGCCGCTTACCCTGGCTTTTAGCGGTTATATCCAACCAGGCCGTCTGCTCCGCGCACTGCGCTGCTGGATGAACCGGATTCCCAGAGCGGAGTTCGGCCACCAACTGTTCGATCGAAGCTTGCCGAGCGACAACCACCGGAGCCTCTCCCAGACCGATTAACGAACCTTGATGGAGGAGGAGCAGGACACCGGTGGCCATCCCTCCGAGACGTGGGATGCGATAGGGGATGACCTCTCGCCCTGACATGGGGCCAGGATTAGGAAATTTATTTGGCATCGGCTGAAGTGAATTTTGGCATTTCTGCCGAGCTGATAGACTGGCTGAGGAGTGATGGTACGCAGGTATTTCAAAAGAACATTCCGAAACCTTACGAATAGATATCGAACTCTCAATCGCATTGAATTAGACCGTGCTCGCATGCTGCACAACGTAGCGCTTATCCAAAGGCAGCATCCCGATTTTGAAGTCATACCAGTATTGAAAGGCAATGCTTATGGCCACGGTATATTAAAAGTGGCCGAAATTTTAAGCTGCTGTAAGTGCAATTTTTTAGCTGTAGATGGTTACTTCGAGGCAGCCATGATCCGAGAAGTTACCAATCGTCACGTATTGGTAATGGGACACATACTACCTGAAAATGTTCGCCGCCTCGATATCAAACGCTGCTCGTTTGTGGTGCAAGACATTGCCGGATTGCAGGCCTTTGGATCCCTAGGTAAGCCGGTACGCATTCATGCCGAACTTAATACTGGAATGAATCGCTTAGGCTTACAGCCCGCCGAGTTACCGGATTATCTCCAAGTGCTCCGAAGCTATCCCAAATTACAGCTGGAAGGGGTTATGACGCATTTAGCCGATGCTGATAATGAAGTGGATGAAACATTCAATGCCGTCCAATCAACAGCATTTGATCAGCAAGTATCGCGTATATTATCAGCCGGTTTCCAGCCGAAGTTTATCCATATTGCACAAACTGCTGGCAGCCCCAAAATTCGTAGCCAATACGCCAATGCTATCCGACTGGGCATTGGCACCTATGGCATTAATCCACTGTCGGTGAACGATCCGCACTATGCTGATCTGAAAGACCTAAAGCCGGTGCTCGAACTAAAAAGCACCGTTGTTAAAGTTTTGAGCCTATGCAAAGGCGATAAGGTAAGCTACAACTGCACGTTTATAGCTCCCGATTCAATGCATGTCGGAGTATTGCCATTAGGATACTATGAGGGGGTCCCCCGCGAATTGAGTGACCAAGGTTGCGTTACTTACAAAGGCACAGAGTTCCCGATCTTGGGCCGTGTGTGCATGAATCATATAGTTATTGATCTCCAAGATAGTGGTCTGAAAGTCAATGACGAGGTTACGGTTATTAGTAAGGATCCTTCGCAATCTAATTCGGTGGTTGGATTGCAAACTAAGCATGGTCTATTTGCATACACAACCCTCACTGGTCTAAGCGGCGTTAGGCGTGAGATTATATAGAGGATGTTCATCGCACATCCGCAGAGACCACAAAGTGACCACTTTATTTAATGCCAACACCCGTTCGGCCTATCAGGCTGGCTACTACGA
>JBOHUW010000454.1:0-1661 GCA_050734895.1 Candidatus Dormibacteraceae bacterium
GAGCAGGGCTACCGGCGGCTCAGCAATGGTTCGAACATCGCTTTCAGAGGGGGCTAGTCGGATGAGGGTGGTTACTTCCGAGGAGCTATGGCCCTACCTTCGCCCCTGGAGCACGCACTGCAAGGCCCAAGTTGCGAGAAGGCTGGGAGTGGAGATACCAGCCCCGCCAGAGACTCCCTATGAAGGCATCCGCATAGGCATTTCGCCAGGCAATCGAGAGGTGGCGATCGACGGAATAAGCATTCGCTACCACACCCACCTGGTGGGTCCGACCGGAAGCGGTAAGAGCTGGGAGCTCGCCAACATGGCGCTCAATGTCATCAACTGCAAATATGGAGTAATCGTCATCGACCCTAAAGATGGCCAGCTGACGCAAGGAATTTTGGAGCGCATCCCCGAGTCAGAGCGAGAGCGAGTCCACGTAATCGATCTGCGCCATCCTCATCTCGCGGTGGGGATAAACGTACTCGAATCACCGCGCATCGATCAGCAGCCCTTGGTCGCCGACCAGGTGGTGGAGATCTTCCATCAGCTCTTCGCCGCCAGCTGGGGTAAGAGAAGTGAGCATGTCCTGAGAGCCGCGGTCCTGACTCTGCTTAAAGCGAAAGATGCCACCCTCTGCGATCTACCCGCGCTGCTGCTAGATGCCAAGTCTCGCGGGTATTGGACGAGGAATTTGGATGATCCTATCGGGCTGGGCAGCTTCTGGCAGGAATTCAATGCCCTATCCGATTCCCAGCGCCAGGAGTGGACAGGACCACTTGTCTACAAGATTAGAGATCTACTCCTCTCCCCCCAGGTGCGCCACCTCTTTGGCCAGGTGAAATCAACCATCGATCTAGCGGGAATCCTCCAAAACCGCGAGGTCTTGCTCATCACCCTGCCTCCGGGCGAAATAGGCCGGCCGACGATGCAGCTGGTGGGCTCGATCCTGCTAGCTCGCATCTGGCAGCTGGTTCAGGCGAGATCGGCGATAGCCGAGGAGCTGCGCCCACCCACCGTCGGTGTGATCGATGAGTTCCAGGAAATCTTGAAGATGAGCAAGGCCATCGATGAGGTGGCTGACCAGGCGAGAAGCTTCCGCTTTGGCCTCTTGCTCGCTAACCAGGACCTGGGGCAGTTGAAGCCCTACCCGGGCATCGAGCGGGCGGTGAGATCGAATATCAGGAACAAGCTCTTCTTCCAGCCTCAGCATGAGGAGGAGGCCCTTGCTATGTCCAAGCTGATGCCGGGGATTACGCCAGAGCAGCTCTTGCAGCTGCGCTCTCGCCAACTGGCGGTGAGGGTGTGCATCGATGGAGTGGCGACGGCGCCGTTTACCGCCTACACTCTGCCACTGCCGGACTCCGAGATGGATAAAGCATCGATAAAAAGGCGGCAGGCCAGGGCGAGTGAACTGGTGGAGTCGGCGATGGAGCGAGATGCCAGGGCGCGAGCCGAGGTGGAATCCGAGCTACGTGAGCGACGCTTCAAGGTGCAGCGCTTGGCCGAGAACACTGCTCCGGCTGGGGTGCCCTGGGCATGAGCGAATTGAAAGCTCCAAGGCGTACTTTCCAGGGGCCCTTTCCAAGGGTCCGTTCCAAGGGCCCCTCTACTAGGGGGCCCCTGGAAAGTACGGGGTGCCAAGTTCAAATAGGTGGATTTATTAAGGAGGGCTGTTC
>JBOHUW010000455.1:0-1656 GCA_050734895.1 Candidatus Dormibacteraceae bacterium
GGACTACCCCTATCCCCGGCAGCAGGTGGGGGACATCTCGAAAGACGTTGAACTCCACCCGCTTTAAATCAATCGGCACTAACTTCAGCTGCTCTGGCCCATATCTCAGCAGCAGGTTGGTTACCGCCTGGCGGAGGAAGACGGTTTTGCCCGACCCACTCGCCCCACCGGAAAGTATGTGAGGTGCCTCGACCAAATCCTGCCAAAGTGGACCCTCCTTACTCCAGCCAACTCCGAAGACCAGCTCACCCGAGGGGGGTTTGTGGCGGTAAAAGTCCTGATAGCTCAGAAAAGTGGGCAGCTTGGCCGTACCAGCTCGCATGTGAACCAGGCCAGATTTCGCCCAGATGTTGCAGTTGGCATCGAGCGCCTGTTCGAATATCTCCTTCTGCTTCTCCATCGTTGAGGCCAGCAGTAGAGGAGGCACCTTCCAGGCCAGATGCCAGACATGACCGCTCTTCCAGGCCCAGCGCAGGCGGGGGCCCCTGCCCCGGCGATCTCGAATTGGCAGCTCTTTTAATAGCTTGCTCGCCCGGTAAGGGATCGAGCGCAGGATCAAAATGGCCGCTGCTACTCCTAACAGCAGGAGCAGCGGAATCGCCACAACCGCGATATGCAGCCCTAGCTCTCCTGCCCCAACGATTCGGTTGATCGCAGCTCCCACCCCATCCGGGACAGATGAGGACACCAACAACTGGGCCGGGTGTCCGGGCAGCAGTGACAGCAGCCATATAGCCGCTGCCACCACCGCAATCACCGCTCCGGCCGGAGCCTTGCGTATCTCCTCTAGCATTACCCCTTGCCTCGGCCTCCAGCTGCCGCCTGACCCTCTTCCTGCTTCCAGGTGAAGTACTGAATCTGATTGGCCACCACCTCGACATCAAGGCGGGTCTTGGCCTGACCATCCACGGTTACCTCAAAGAAGCTCCCCCGCAGCGAGCCCATAATCGAGACTTTTGAGCCCTTGCCCAGATACTTGGCCGCATTTTCCGCCTGCTTATCCCAGATCACCACCGGCAGGAATTCCGCCCCCCTCGATTCGCCGCCTTTTTCCTTCTTGAAGCCGCGGTTGACCGCTATCAGGACGCGGGCGAACGATTTACCTCCCTTGCTCTTTTTCAGCTCCACATCACGAGTCAGATTTCCGGTAATGCTCACCGTGTTGTTCATGTACATCTACTTCTCTCCTTGCTCAATCACCGAGGTGATCCATCGATCGCCGTTGGCCAATCCCCGCCGGCAGACGGTCGCTAGCAGCCGAGCCGCACCTTCACTCATTCCATCTCGCACCAGCTCTCTCGGTGTGTGGCCCTCCCAGCTGAGGAGAACCTTCCACTTTTTTGAGCCCTTACGCACCGGCTCCACCTCTATTTGGGTGTGCTTATTCATCGAAGCCCTCGCCTCGATTCAAGCGATCCAAAACTTCCCTCTCGCGCATCGAGCCCATAGCCGCAGCGATATAGCAATCCATCTCCTCGCGTAAATCTCGAACCCAGCATCCATGAGCAGATGCCAAATACTCCTCGGCCTGTGAGCTGGCAGACTCAATCGAGTCGCTTAAGTAGTTGTCCTCATTTGAAAAATCGCTTCTCCTACTCATCTCACTTCCTCCTCTCCTTGAATATCCCGCGCAGGCTTAGTAACTCCGGTAGCGGC